>CAIVDG010000032.1 GCA_903904615.1 uncultured Acidimicrobiaceae bacterium
AACAAGATGAACGGTCATTGCAGAACTTCCTGTTCGCGAACAACTGGGCATGCCATTCCTGCATCCACCATGGCCTTCGCAATGATGGGTTGCCAATCAATGTCTTCTGTTGACATTCCTTCTGCATGAATTCGCGCTCGCTCAATTGCTAGTCGAGACACAACATCGGCGAACTCAGGAACGATGGCAAGTTCAAGATGAGAACGTAACCACGATGCAAGTGCGGGGCTTGCACCACCGGTTGACACGGTGACCATTAATGATCCGCGTCGTAATGTTGCGGGAAGGGTAAACGCGCACCGGTCGGGATCGTCCGCAGAGTTCACCCAAACGCCTGCGGCTTCGCATTCGTCATAGATGAATTGGTCAACCTCGGTATTGCCTGTGGCGGTAATCACAAGACGGAACTTCGCAGCATCACCGGCTTGGTATTCGCGCTGCACACAGGTGACAGGAAGGGCCGCAAAGTCGTCGACAATGTGTGGTGCAATGACGGTGACATCGCCGCCTGCTGCCAGTAATTGTTGAACCTTGCGTAAGGCAATGCGCCCGCCGCCCACCACCAGAACGGGTCGTCCGACCAGGTTCAGATTGACGGGGAACTGCATAGTGACGAGCAGGTTATCTAATTCCCGACAAATCCTGTCAGAATTACAAAGAATGAACTTCGACTCAGGCATGTGCTAACAACGTGGAAAACGTCCCCTATATAAGAGGTAATCAGTGAGAAAGTCTCGCCTATCTGTTTCCGCCGCGCTCTGCGTGGGTTTCGCGCTTGTTGTCGCGGCCTGCGGGGGTAACGGAGTCGACAACGTTGACAGCTTCGAAAAGAAGTTGTCGTGGGGTGACTGCAAGGGCGACGACGCTCCGAAAGACCCATTTCAGTGCGCCACACTCACCGTGCCCGCCGACTATCGCAATGCCAGTGGCGACACGTTGAAGATTGCTCTCGTGCGTCTTCCTGCAAGTGACGGCAAAGCCAAGGGCGTCATCCTCACCAATCCCGGCGGCCCAGGCCAGTCCGGATTCCAGTTTGTCCAATACAGCGGTCGCGACCTAGCAAGCTCGCTTGGCATCCAGCAGTTCGACCTTGTTGGTTTCGATCCACGTGGTGTCGATAAGTCTGGTGGCGTGCGGTGCATGACCGACAAAGAACTCGACACGTTCCTCTACGTGGATAACACGCCCGATACTCCTGACGAAAAGAAGATCGATAAAGAATCCGACAAGTTTGATAACGCGTGTACAGAAAAGTACGGCGATGCGTTGAAGAACTACTCCACGGAATATGCCGCACGCGATATGGATCTCATTCGCGCCAGCATGGGTTTTGAGAAGTTGCACTACCTCGGTATTTCGTACGGAACATATTTGGGTGGTGTGTACGCAACATTGTTCCCCGACCGTGTAGCTGGCATGGTGCTCGATGGCGCGTTCGACCCACAAGGCGATAGTCCCGAGCAACAACGCACCACACAAGCCGAAGGTTTCGAGAAAGCATTCAACAACTGGGTGAAGTGGT
>CAIVDG010000033.1 GCA_903904615.1 uncultured Acidimicrobiaceae bacterium
CACTCGTGCATGGGAAATTCTCGGTGGCGCAGGACTCGCAATGATGTGGACACGAGTGGAGTCCTTCCCGAGAAACGTTCGTTCGTTCCTCGGGTGGTGTGGAATGGCGGCGATTCTGTGGTCAGCGTTTACGTTTGACGCTGAAACATTGTTTCCCGGCGTTGCAGCCATGGTTCCAGTATTCGGCGCGGTCGGCGTACTCATTTCGGCTGATTGCAAGGGGAGTATGTATCGACTACTCAGTGTCGCGCCCGCAAGGTGGCTGGGGGCACGCAGTTATTCGTTGTACTTGTGGCATTGGCCTGCCCTCGTTTTGGTGGAGGCGCGATTCGGTACTCCATCTCTAGTGGGGAAAGGCGCAATCATCGCTGCGTGCATTGCCTTGTCCGCCGTTACCTATGCGACGATTGAACAACCGTTCCGTCGCAGTCAATGGTTGGCGCCGAGGCCGTTGAAGACAATTACTGCGGGGCTCGTTGCAGTCGCGGTCGCCCTTGGCGGCGCGGGTCTGACATGGGCTATCGCGCCGTCACCGGTGCGCAATCTTGTGCAGGAAGACACTGTGAAGTTGAAGGACCCTTCGTCGTCCAATACATCGCCAGATCAAGTGTCACAGTTGCCAGATACTGCTCCTATAAATGCGTTGCTTCTTGGTGATTCAGTTCTTGCCGGGCTGCGATGGTGGGAAGAGGGAACGAAGTCACTGAGTGGATTTGATTGGGTTCTCGATGCGGAGCCATGTCGGCGACTTCTGTACTACTCGTGTCTTGGTCGCGAAGAAAGAAATCCATCTTCTGCAGTGGGGGCCTTCAGAAAGTACAAGCAGAAATTCGACGTCGTCGTTGTATTGGCGGGGTATCACAGTAGGGATTCACAATTCGAAGAAGAGGTCAGTTCTCTTCTCGATGAGGTTCGTGCGACTGGCGCGAAGGTTGTGTTCTTAAGCCTCAAGGAGACTCTTGCATTTCCTGCTCCCGGTTCACGCGCGAAGAAGTCCATGTATGTGTCGTTCAATCAGAGATTGTCAAAGGTGATTACCGATCGAAATGACGCAGGCATTGTGCTTGCCGATTGGAACTTCTTTAGTCGTGACCATCGAGAGTGGTTTCGGTCCGACAACATGCACACCTCTCTTCCGGGAACACTTGCCCTTGGATGGTTTATTTCACACGCGGTGGCAACGGCCACAAATCATCAGTGTCCATTCGACGCGCGTTATCCCTGCTCTATTCCCGATGCTCCTCCAACGGAGGCGAATTGGTTGACACTATTCAATGTGGCGAACACACGAATTAGATGTTTTGAGATGGGCGCCGAGCGGACTCGGATCTGCAAAGTGATGTAGTTGCCCTGTTTACGCTTGCTCTTCCTTGCGACGGCGAATCACCACTGGGATGAAGAGGCCAGCAAGGACAGCAAGAGCAATCACGACGCCTACCGCAACAGAAGTTCCCGATGTTCCGGTGTTCTCTGCGCCAGCAATAAGGCCGATAGCAATAACGGTTTCCTCACCAGACTCCGTAGCGGACTTCAGAACAAGACGATGTTCACCATCTTCTAATTCGTTTGGAACGTCGAAGGTGCCGGCTGCGACTCCCTTTTCGTTCGTGGTGACGGTTCCCAGATTGGTGGGAGTAGAGAACAACCATGCTTCAAGTTCTTCATTGGCCCCAAAGCCGGATGCATCAACAACAAGGCGGTCATCACTTGTTACTCGCAGGTTTCCGTCGGAGTCGAGAGCGATCTTTGCCCCCGAGTCATCAATGGCGGAAACGCTAATTTCCACTCCAGACCCAGCAACTTTCAGCGCATTGTTGGCACGCTGAATTGAAAGATCCGCCGTACTGCCGTTGACTGTCAGGCGAGCAGAACCTGGAGCTGCAGTAGGTGCATCAGGCGCTGGGGCGGGTGACTCGGACTTTTCCGCTGCGGGAGGCAGTGTGGTTGTCGTAGTCGTGGTCGTAGTAGTTGTTGCAGCAACTGTTGTGGGGGAGGTAGCGGAGTTTGTACCGCCGCCGCCGGCAGCAACTGTTGTTGGTGTTGAACTTCCAGGTGCAACCGTGGTGCTACTAGCAACTGTTGTTGAACTAGTGGGCACTGTGGTTGTTGTCGTAGTAGTTGTTGTCGACGTTGTTGTAGTTGTGGTTGTCGTAGTTGACGTAGTAGTAGTGGTGACGGCTTGTCCCACTCGGTACTTGTACATGTCGCTGAAGCGCCAACCAGATGAAATCAAAGTTTGGCCATCATCGGACAACGTGATGCTTGCCGACCACTGGTGGTTAATGGCCACGCGAGTGGCACGGGTGCCAGTGCTGAGGTCATAAACATCAAGTACTTCTGGCCACAGACCGCCTTGGTTTTGATAAATCAAATAGCCAAGTCCGCGAGTGTGGTCCACAACAAAAGGTGTTGGTCCAAGAACGTTTCCAAGGCCGCCGTGACCGAGGTAGCTACTCCACAACTTGTTCGGATTACCGCCCAGGTTGTTCCATGCGGAAAACACACCGTTATTCGATGCCACGTACAGAGTTGAGCCAGTGCTGTTGATTCCTAGGAATGCGGGACCGTCTGCAGTGGTGCTGCCCGCTGTGGTTTGAACTGAGAATGTGTTGTCAATGTTTCCGCTTGGAATCGCGATACGAGTAACTGGTGTGCCGGCCGAAGTGACCTGACCCCAAATAGTGGATGCATAGACAAAGTTTCCGGTGGGGCTCATGACCAAACGAATAAGTGGACTAGATCCGTTGGTAACGCTCGTTACCGAGTTGTCCGAGAGCTTGATGATCTGCACCGAAGTACCGCTGTCGCTCCACTGGCTTGCGCAGGAAACAACAAGGTATTGATCGTTAGGGGTGAGCACCATGTTGCGCATGCCGCGAGCGCCCTGTGAACACACAGAAGTAATAGGTGTGCTGACTGCACCAGTAGCGATGGTGACGCGAGAAATGGAGTTGTCCCACGCATTCATGACCCACGCGTATGTGCCAGTGGAGTCAATATCGATTTCATTTGGTTCTGCACCAACAGTCACGGTTCGAATACGTGAGCCAGTGTTGATGTCGATGATGCGAACGCGCGCTTGCTTGTTCTCGCCAAGAACGATGTAGTTGCCATCGGGTGTGATGTCTGCACCCCACACACCAACGTTGTTCGGGTTAGAGAGAGATGAGTCCTGGTAGTTCCAGCTCGCCTGTTGCACAGGGTCGATATACGACGTTGCGGTGACGCCGCTAACTGAAATCGCAACTGTTCCGGCGAGGGCAGATGCAGAGATGAGGGCTGTACCGATGAGGGTCCGAATATTGCGCATGATTCTCCTGAAGTCACAGACTGTTCCTAGTATGCCTCATTCAGGCGGCGTTTGCGAACTGAACTCCAGGACCAGCCTGAGCAGGTTTTATAGGCGAACCCTGTGCGCCAGGGTGGTCAGCTGCTTGCGGACCATAATTCCGTCACCAAAGGCGAGGAGTCGCTCGGCAATTCCGCCACCCGGCACCTTTATTGAGGCTCGCATGCGTGTCACCAGGCGAGTTCCTTCGGGGTGCTCTCGAAGTTCGTAGGCCAACGTGAAACAGAATCGTTGCCCGAGTTTTCCTGCGGGCTGAATCAGCAAGACGTATGAATGAGGTGCCTCCACGATCGCTGCTGTGAAATCAATGGGGCCACCTGGAACTTTCGATCCGGAGTGAATGTCTTGCCATTCGGGGTGAATACGTGTTGCGCTTTTCTTGCCCAGATTGTCAATCCAGTCGTAGCTGTACCAACCAGCGCGCTTGAAACCCATTTGGCGAATCCATGGAAAGACGGCGTCAGGTGGTGCACTCAATGTGATGCATCGCGTTGCACTGATTGCCGAAGTGGGACACAGAGTGTCGCCAACAACTGCGCTCTGAGTCTCATCGTGAGTGGCGCCCCAATGTCTCATGTCGCGAACGCTATCGGGCGTGGTGCCGTCGGTTGTCGACAAGTACTGTGGGACTGTGATTCAGCCGCGAGACATTGTCTTTGAACGTGACGCCGTCACGGCCCTCACCGAGATTCTCGGAATCATGGCCGACCAGGTCATGGGTGAGGTATCGAATCCTCGTTGGGAGATCGCGAAACTCGCCGACCTCGAAGCACGATTAATGCAACCAGCCGATGGAGACCCGGTCACTATTGGTATTGACGACGCTGCGCTTCTTTTGGATGGCATGGCGTTCACCGAAGTGATGTCCGTTGAGTTCCCGTGGTTTGAAATGGTGCAGTGGACTGCCGATTTCGTTACAGCCGAACTGCGCCAACACTGGACAGAGGACGAATGGCGCGACTTCTCGGCTCGCGCATAACAATGTGGTGACTACGCTTGGCATATGAGCGAACCACGGCGTGAGTTGCCTCCGGGCTATCAAGAACAACTCGATCTTGGGTATGTCTTTGGTGGTCTTTCCACGTTTGCTCAGCGCCCATTTGTTCCCCATGCGGCGCAACTTGCTGAATGGAAACCCGATGTGGCTGTCATGGGTGCGCCGTTCGACTTAGGTACGACCAACAGACCAGGCGCTCGGTTTGGTCCGAGAGCAGTTCGTACGCAGGCGTATGAGCCAGGAACTTTTCATTTGGACTTAGGCATTGAGATTTTTGAACATCTAGAAGTGGTGGATGCAGGTGATGCGTTCTGCCCGCATGGTCGTGTGGAGCAAAGCCTGGACAATGTGAAAGCCAAAGTTGCCGAGATTGTCAACTTGGGAATTACACCAATCGTGATTGGCGGAGACCACACCATCACCTGGCCATCCGCAACTGCAGTTGCAGAGAAATACGGCTTCGGAAAAGTAGGCATGGTGCATTTCGATGCGCATGCAGACACTGCCGACACCATCGACGGAAATCTGGCAAGTCACGGAACCCCAATGCGCAGGCTTATTGAGAGTGGTGCAATCTCTCCACACAACTTTGTGCAAGTGGGATTACGCGGGTACTGGCCTGGTCAAGACGTGTGGGACTGGATGGCAGCGCAAGGCATGAAGTGGCACATGATGGACGAAGTGCATCACCGTGGACTCGACGCAGTCATGACTGACGCAATTGCCGAAGCAATGAATGGCGTTGACTATCTCTATGTCAGTGTCGACATTGATTCACTCGACCCTGCATACGCGCCAGGAACCGGTACTCCAGAACCCGGCGGGCTCACAAGCGCCGATCTTTTGCGCGCGCTTCGCCGTCTCGCACTTGAAACTCCATTGGTGGCTTTCGATGTGATGGAAGTGTCACCTCCGTACGATCATTCAGATTGCACCGTGAATGTTGCGCATCGTCTCATCATGGAAGTCCTGGCTGGTCTTGCGTGGAAGAAGTCTCGTTGAGAGAACACCATCCACATCGTCGACGAATTGGCGGACGTGGCTATTTTCATCGCGTTGGGCCAGGACTCATTACGGGTGCTGCAGATGATGATCCATCTGGAATAGGCACGTATTCGCAGGTTGGGGCCGCATTTGGTTTTTCTCTTCTGTGGTCAACCTTCGCTGCACTGCCTTTGGCGGTGTCGGTGCAAGAAGCAACAGCACGTCTCGGTTTGTTCTCCGGAAAAGGTCTTGCTGCACTCATTCGCGAACAATTCCCCAAGTGGGTTCTGTATGTGGCGTTAGTGCTTGTTGTTGGCGCAAACTCTTTCAACATCGGGGCAGACCTTGGTTCCATGGCGGCCGCTACTCGATTATTGGTACCCATTCCTCAGTTGATTCTGGTGATTGCGTTTGGTATCGGCATGGCGGTGATGGAGATTGCTATCCCGTATCACCGCTATTCAAAGGTGTTGCGTTGGTTATGCGTGTCATTGTTGTCGTACATCGCCGTTTTGTTCATTGTTGATGTTGCATGGAGCGATGTGTGGGGTGGAGTGTTCACTCCCGACGTGTCATTCAACAAGACAACCATCGCTGCACTCATTGCGCTGTTTGGTACAACAATTTCTCCGTATTTGTTCTTCTGGCAAACCAGCGAAGAAGTGGAAGAACTGAAAGACGGAGGCGAAGCGAATGGCACCACAGGCGACGGCGGGTCACACTTGCGTGCCATGCGTGGTGATGTTGTTGCCGGAATGTCGTCGGGAGTCTTGGTGATGTTCGCCATCATGGTGACGTCAGCCGCAACACTGGGAGACGCCGGAATTACCACGGTGGCAACCGCAGAACAGGCAGCCATGGCACTAGAGCCTTTGGCAGGAAGTGCAGCAAAGTATCTGTTTGCTTTGGGAATTGTGGGAACAGGGCTGTTGGCGGTTCCCGTTCTTGCCGGTTCTACGTCGTATGCACTGGCAGAGACTTTTGGGTGGCGCGAAGGGCTCAGCTTGAAGATGTCGCAGGCCCGTGCGTTCTACATGGTGATTGTGGTGTCTATGTGTGTGGGGATGGCAATGAATGTTGCTGGCCTGGACCCACTGCGCGCGTTGTATTGGTCGGCCATGTTGAACGGACTCGCTGCTCCACCACTCATTGCAATGATTTGGGTATTGGCACGGCGAAAGTCAGTCTTGGGCGAGTACGCAAGTGGGCGAGTGTCGTCAACGTTTGTGGGGCTTGCTGCAGTACTTAGCGCGGCGCTGCCCGTTCTGTACTTTGTGGCTGCGTAAGTTCAGTAACTAACTGGCGTGATCACACAGGGGTTTTGCAAGACGCAACGATGACAGTTCGTTGGGGCTGCTCAAGCCTGCAATCGCCACGTCGAAGTCGGGTAGTTCCCACACATCGCCATCATCGGTAATCATGACAAAGCGTTCAAAGCGAGCCAAGAACGTTCTGTCGTGACTGACTGCAAGCACGGTTCCTTCAAAGCCTTCTAATGCGCGCTCTAACGCTTCCGATGACTCAATGTCTAAGTTGTCGGTGGGTTCGTCTAGAAGCAATACGTTGTGGCCCGCAAGCTCCAAACTCAGAATCTCGAGTCGCGCCTTTTGTCCACCTGACAATGTTTGAAATTCTTGGCGCGCATTGTTGCGTAATCCGTATCGTGCAAGCGCCGCCATCGACTTCTGCTCATCCACCAACTTGTCGCGCACAATGTCAATGCATTCGCGCCCACGGAATTCCGGGCGGTCATTGATTTGGGTGAACATGCCCACCGAGGTGCGGGGTCCGTACGTAATGGTTCCCGCTAGTCCTTCCGTCTTACCGTTCAGTGCGTTGAGAAGGTGGGTTTTCCCCGTTCCATTCGGACCAATAAGGCCCACGCGTTCGCCAAAGTGCACTTCGTCAGAGAACGGCAAGAACAAATCGTCTACGGCAACAGATTCAAATTTCACCACGCGACGAGCAGAGTCGGCACCGGTGAAGCGAACATAAATTTGCTGATCGGGAACTGGTGGCGGGGGAGGGCCGGCTTTCACAAACTTCTCCCAACGAGTTTCTGCGCCATTGGCCTTTGTGGCGTTCTTGAAGTTCTGCGCAGCACGTTGCTTCATAATTTTCATGTGATGAAACAGGCGACGTTCTTCATCGTTCCAACGCTTGAGGTCGTCTCCTAAGAGTTCTTGAC
>CAIVDG010000034.1 GCA_903904615.1 uncultured Acidimicrobiaceae bacterium
GTTTTCAACACTGGGATAGCCATACATACGAATGATGATGTCCCACCCTGATGAGTTGGATATTTGCTCGTGGAATTTCTTCTCTTCAAGAAGACCGTCAACGGTCTCATCAAGGTCACCACCTACTACCTCACCAAAAGTAGATGAAGTAGTACGACTCACTCGTTGTAGTTCACCGATCTGCATTTGGCATTTGTCGGTCAAACGTCCCGGGATAACGCGCAAGGCCAATTGATCCTTCCTTCGTTGCAGTATTCGATGCAACAAGGCAACCGCTACCGCTGGGTCTACAACAGACCGCACGGGGAGTTCAACAGATTGAAGCGGACGGGTGTTTCCCGATGCGTTGCTGCGTGGAAGAAATGCAAGCAATGCTGCCAAGGCAATCTCCTTCTTGGCCACCAGTCCAAGAGAGGTCCAAGCAGCCTCCGCAAACGATCTGTGTGCTCTAGCGCGCACACCTGAGAACACTAAGAGAACCACAATGAGAACAAGTAAGCCGTGGACGATGAGAGCAACTTCATTCTGAGTGAGTTGATTATCTCTGAGAGCAGAGAAACTCATGTGTCCTAGATGAGAACACACTTGCCATAGAGACCACAGAAACACTGACAAGAACGCAAGACGCTGAGTCAACTTCATAGTTCATCCCTGCACAAGTTCGACGGTTCTAGAGGCAACAACTGTTCTGCTACCAATTCCTAAAAGTGCCAGCATGTTGGTGTTGACCCGACGCACAAGAGTCACCGTTAGTTCGTACTTGCCCACCCGATAGCGGGCGCTTTCGCCAAATTGTGAAAGGTAACGATTCATGGTCAACACGGCACTGCGTTCATCTATCTGGGCGTCTCCGCCCCGGATACCCACAATCTGTTGCCCACCGATTCGAGCCGCATCAGCTGCAAGGGTGGAAATTTCGTCGTACGTTCTCACGACTTGCCCGCCATCAAACACCAAAGCCGAGACAGCGAGAAGTCCCATCACGAGACAAACAAACATCCCCGTGAGAGAACCTCTCTCGTGCGCACAATTCATTGCTTTCGATACCGATCAATAACCGACAAAGACGACCCGTGAACTTGTAAAGATGGGATACGAAGTAGACCCAGATCGCCCGTAGGGACTGAACACATCACGGTCACCCGAACAGCATTCAATGAATCCCGGTCCAAAATTTGAGCGTCGACACGAACGTGTTTGCATTCAATGTCCTGTCGCTGTATTTCACGTTGGGCCGATGCCACCGCTTGCCGTTGTGCATTCTGCAGAGACTCTCGTGAAGCGGCTCGTGCTGCAGTCTCTGCCACATGCTGAATCTGCGTTGCTGTCAGTGTCATTCGCCCGGCGTAGACAACCAGTAGTAACAACAACATGAAGCACGGCAGCAAAATGACAGCCTCTGCCGCAAGCGAACCCCGTTCTTCCTTCATGAACGGTCTTGCTCTCGCTTGAACGTTTCCCACGGTGTCCACACCTTTGCAGTCGCAGTTTGCGGGAGGAAAGAGATGGGGCCCGCCACTTTCAAGCGCACGGTGACATGCACCCCATCATGACGAAATGACACTCTCGGTGAATCTAAGAGAGTTGAGTTCAGATCTGCCGTTACTCGTTGCACTTCAGAAATCGCCCTTTGTTGTGCATCTGACGAAGGACTTAGCCCACTCGCTACGGCAGCGCCACGTAGAGCAGCAAGTTCCGCAACATGTGTGTTGTGAAAAATGGCCCCCACGTGAAAGCACATAAACACGATGAGAAAGACGACCGGGACGAGAACAACAGTTTGGAGACTTGTCTCGCCCCGGTCCTTCAACGGATGATGGGCAGCAATCATCCGAGATTGAGAGAGTTGGCCTTTTCACGCACGCGAGTGCTGATGATGGCACCCACACTGATAGCCAAAGCAACCAATGCAGCGGCCATTACCACGGTTGTTGCGCTCACCTCACCGCGTTCTCGATCACGTTCTCGTGAGGCCGTGTAACGAATCCAGTAATACCGAGTTAGGTCTTTCAATTATCTTCCTTTCGTACGAGTTCAGAATGAACTCACTGTTTGAACGAATGCTGGGTATCCCACAAGAATTAGGAACCCCATAAACAACACAACAAGGGGAAGGCCAATTTGCTCGGTGCGTTGCTCTTCATCGAACTCAACGCGTGCCAGATTCTTCTTGCGTAGTGAATCTGCCTTAGTCACAAGCGACGTACGAACGCGCGCACCATGTTGGCCAGCAAGTTGAACCGTGTGTGCAACTTCAATGAGTGAACTGACGTTGACGCGATGACCTAACTCGGCGAGTGAATCCCAATACGACACACGCGCGCTTTGCGCTCGCATAATGGCTGTTCGAATAAGTGCGAATCCTGGGCCATCCCCAGAATGCGACGCTGCGAGCACAGATGTTTCAATTCCAGCACCACCTGCAACCATCACATTGACTAGATCGAGAAACACGGCCGTTGCAAGGTCTAACTGACGACGAATGCTCTCTGCTTCGCGAGAAATGCGTCGAGATGGTTGTGAACTGGAGAGAACTGCCAAAGCAACGGACAGAACCACCATCGACACGCTTAGTGAACCACTGAACTTCGTCATTGCGATTGCACTGACGACAACTGCAAGCCCAGCAGCGAGGAACGTCGCTCTCACCACTGACTGTTGATGAACCGTTACGTTCACTCCCACAAGTTCTAAATCGGAATCGCATGCGATCCACTGCGTCATGCATGGCCCCCCGCCGTATTGAGAAACCGCTGAGGCATCTTCAGTGTTGTGATCTGGCGTAACCACGTGAGCGCAAAGGCAAAACAAGTAGTGGTGAGAACAAGAAAGAATCCACCCTGTGCTGTCAAGAATGGGGCCACATAGGCCGGATTCAGTATGAGAAGCCCCATGCAAAAACCAGCAACGGAGTAGTTAA
>CAIVDG010000035.1 GCA_903904615.1 uncultured Acidimicrobiaceae bacterium
CGCACAGGCCACGCCAACGGTGGTCACGTCTATTCCATCTCAGTTCATTGTGTCTTCGTTAGATGTGGGTGCGTTGCATACATGCGCTACAAGCACTGCCGGAGACTCGTGGTGTTGGGGCGCATTCGATAATGGTCGTTTAGGTACCAACGGTTCATCCGACGTGTTCACTCCGCAACGTATCTCTACTCTCACTTCGGGAATGTCTGCAGATGTTGCGGCGGGGTTTGATCACACCTGTGCTGTTGTTGGCACAGCGGCGTGGTGCTTTGGCCGAAACAACAACGGACAACTTGGTGTCGATCCAAGCGTTACTACCGAAGGGTTTCCACCATCGGCGGTGCAGTTGTCGGCCAATGCTCGCTCCGTGCACGTGGGCACAGGTTTTTCATGCGTGGTTCTGGTGACGAACGCCGTGGAATGTTTCGGAACAAACGACAACGGTCAACTTGGCGACACCACCATGAACTCACCTCGCTATACGCCAGCAGGTGTGAGTGGGCTGTCTGCGAACATTGTTGATGTTGCAATAGGTGCATCACATGCGTGTGCAGTCACTGATGCTGGCGCGGTGAAATGTTGGGGACTGAACTCGTTGGGCCAATTAGGCGACTCAACACAAACTCGCCGCCTTGCAGCCGTGACTATTGCATCGCTCACGGTGTCACCCACCACCACTACAACAACAACCACGTCGACTAGTTCTTCATCAACCAGCAGTTCATCATCAACAAGCTCGTCGTCTACCAGCACCACGGTTGCTCCCGCCACAACAGCACCGTCCAATCAGCAACCCAGCTCTGTTTCGGCCCGTGTCTTGCGTGTCAAGCGCAACCGGTTCATTACCGCACGCGCAATAGCTGCGCATGTGGCGCTCACCATTCCCAAAACGTCGCAAGGCTCTATGCGCTTCACCATTGTGCGCGGATCGCGTTACTGCACGTTTGTGGGAACACGGGTGAAAGGCATTCGAAAGGGCACGTGTTCTGTGCTTGTCACGCGTATCCCGAAGCGCGGAACACGCACATTGAAGACCGCCAAAATTGTTGTGTCGTAGCGGTTCCCTCGCGTACGCGCGTACGTGTGCGCATCACGCGCGCACGCGCCCGGCTTGTCAAGTTTTTCTTTTTCCCTTGCAATACAAGGCTTTCAGAGGGGTTCGCCCACCCACTTTGCAACAGGCATGGTTTAGAAACTGCCGCCATGAATAAACGCACCGCTTCCTCGCCCCGCCCTCTCGTCATTGTGGAGTCCCCTAACAAGGTGGCCACCATCTCGAAAATTCTCGGAGATGGTTTCACCGTGAAGGCCTCGTACGGTCACTTCGCAGACATTCCCGCAAAGCGCGGTTCCATAGATACAGCGAACAATTTCACCGCTACGTATGTGCCCTCGAAGAAGGGGCAAGAAGTCATCGACATGCTTCGTGACGAGCTTGCACAAGCAAGTGAACTCATTCTGGCAACCGACGGCGACCGCGAAGGCGAAATGATTGCGTTCTTGTTGGTGGAGTTCTTGCAACCCACCGTGCCCGTGTCGCGCATTGTGTTCAACTCCATCTCTCGTCTTGAGGTGTTGGCCGCACTGGAAGACCGCAAGCAGATTCGCTCTTCATTGGTAGAGGCAGCACGTACTCGTCGTTACCTCGACTATTTGTACGGGTTCAACGTGTCACCGGTTCTGTGGAGCAAGGTGCGTGGCAATTTGGGTGCTGGCCGTGTGCAAAGCCCCGCACTTCGCATGGTGGTCGAGCGAGAGAAAGAACGTCTCGCTTTCGTGGAAACCACATATTGCGGCATTGAGGCAACGCTCAGCATTGAGGCGCAGGTCGTTGCAACATTGCGCACCATCGATTCTGTTCCCGTGGCGAAGTCCGACGACATCGATGACGCTGGCATCGTTGCGCCACCCGCGCAACTGTTATTGCTGGCCGATGCGCAACAGCTTGCAGCAGCGCTTCGGGCAACTTCTCTTACTGTGGCCGACTCAAAGACAGAGGGGTACTCACGTAAACCTCGTCGTCCGTATACAACAAGCGATCTGTTGCAAGACATCTACAGCCGTTTGAAGGTTGGTTCAACCGCGGCGCAAGCAATCATGAACCAACTGCATGAGAAGGGTCTCATCTCGTACCCCCGAACAGATAGCCCGTCTCTGTCTGGCGTTGCTATGGCCGCGGCTCGACAGCAGGCCGTGGAACTATTCGGTGCGTCATGTGTTCCCGACAAACCGCGTCTGTATTTCCCAAAGCGCAAGTCGGCGCAAGAAGCACACGAGGCAATTCGTCCGTCCAACATGTCGCTGCGTCATCCGAAGGGTCTTTCCACACAGCAAGCAGCCGTGTACGACCTTGTGTGGCGCCGCACCGTTGCATCGCAAATGGTGGACACCACCGGCACAACGGTCACCGTTACATTGCACGCAAACACCACCAAGCCCGAGCGCTGGTGTGTGTTCACTGCAGCGGGAACCACCATTGTCGAGCCCGGACATCGCCGCTTGTATTCATCTGTTGAAGATGATGAACCAACGCCACTTGCGGAATTCACCGTGGGTGATGTGTTTGGACTGTCTGCTGTAGAAGTGAAGGAGCACGTCACTCGTCCTCCGGCTCGCTACACAGATGCTTCTCTCATTCGTGCACTCGAGGCGCAAGAAATTGGTCGCCCGTCTACATACGCACCCATCATCCAGTCGTTGCGAGACGAGTACGTATGGTCGAAGCGTGGAGACCAAGCACTTATTCCCACTCTCACCGGAGTTGCAGTGCATCAGTTCCTTAGTACATGTTTCCCCACGCTGATTGATTACACCTTCACTCGTGAGATGGAAGAAGAGTTGGATTCAATTGTTGATGGCAACTCAACATTGGTGGACATGTTGTCGAAGTTCTACTCGCTTGGCGACGGTGAATGGCCTGGACTTGTCTCGGTCATCGATGATGTTGAGAAGTCCTATAAGCCTGCCGATCACGATGTGCTCACAATTGGTGTTCATCCAGAAACTGGTGACCCCATTGTGCTAAAGCCTGGTCGTTCGTTTGCGGGAAAGAAATCAGTTCGCGGTACTCGTTCGCGTCCGTCACGAACAAGTGGTTCTCCCTA
>CAIVDG010000036.1 GCA_903904615.1 uncultured Acidimicrobiaceae bacterium
AAAGAACTCAACGTCGACGAACGACGTCATCTATACCGCGCGACTGATTCGCACGGCCAACCCTTCTCGCCCAACGGGCACCGCTATTGCTGTGCGCGACGGAAAGGTGCTGGGCGTCGGAACACTCGACGAGTGCAAGGCATGGGGAATCACCAATGTCGACACGCGCTTTGAGAACAAGATTCTCACGGCTGGTTTCGTCGAGGCCCATTCGCATGTGATGGCGGGAATGTTCCACTTCATTCCGTACGTCGGTTGGTTCCCACGCATGATGCCAAATGGCGAGGTTGTACAGGGCGTGAAGTCCACCGAAGAACTTGCCGAGCGTGTGAGAGAGGTTGCATCGCGCACACCGCTTGGTGAGTCAGTGATTGTGGCCGGATTCGACCCTATTTATTTGAAGACGGAGCGGTTGTCGCGACACCATCTTGATGCCGCTACGACCGAACACCCCGTGTTTGTGTTTCACGCAAGCGGTCACCTGGCAACCATCAACACTTTTGCATTGCAGAAGTACGACATTGGTCCAGGTCACCCGGCACCTGGCGTTGGCTTTGATGACAGTGGCGAACCAAATGGCGAACTTCGTGAGCCAGCAGCCATGGCATTGTCGAAAGATGAATTCCGCGCATTAGGTCGCATCATCTTTGAGAAAGACACTCTCATCCAATACGGGGCGTCCATGCGAAATGCCGGAATCACCACCGCAACCGATTTGGGCGCAACAATTCATCTCAATGATGAGGGATTCAACCTCGCATCAACTGTCACTTCGTCTGAAGACTTTCCGGTTCGTGTTGTCGCGGCATCTCGTGTCATCGGATCTGTAAACGACATGCAAGACGCAGTGGAGCGAATTCGTCTAGCTCAAGGCAAGTCACACAACAAACTTCATCTGCCCATTGTGAAGATGGTTCTAGACGGCTCAATTCAAGGTTTCACTGCAGTTATTCAATGGCCCGGATACATCACGGGCGAAGATCATGGGTTATTCCTCTTGCCACCCGAACAAGTGGTGGATTATTTGCGTCCATTCCATAACGCAGGAATTGGCATTCATTGCCACTGCAACGGAAGCACCACCTCGCAAGTGTTTATTGACGCCATTGAGCAACTTCTTCGTGAAACTCCGTGGCTAGATCACAGACATACCGTGACTCACGCACAGTTGATTACTCAGGCACAAATGCGTAAGGCACGCAACCTTGGTATGTGCGCCAACTTCTTTGTGAATCATGTGTTCTATTGGGGTGACCAACACCGCGACATCACTGTTGGACCAGATCGTGCTCACGGAATGAACCCATGTGGTTCTGCGGATCGCATTGGTCTCCCCTATTCATTCCACACAGACGCACCCGTCACCCCACCTGGGCACTTGCACACCATGTGGTGCGCCGTCAACCGACGTACGGCAACGGGTGAAGTGCTGGGAGAAAACGAAAAGATCTCGGTAGATCGCGCGTTCCATGCGGCCACCATCGATGCGGCGTATCAGCTCCACATGGATCATCTTGTTGGCTCACTTGAAGTGGGCAAGTATGCAGACATGACGGTGCTTGATGACGACCCCTACACCGTCGATCCGATGACTATTCGCGACATCAACGTTTGGGGAACAGTTCTTGGTGGCATTCCCTACGAACGGCCCGTCCAAACGTCGTGACTGTGCCACGCATTCCTACCTTCGTCATTGGCGGGTATCTCGGAGCGGGGAAAACCACGTTTATCAATGCACTCCTTACTGGCGGCATGACAAATGTTGCTGTGGTGGTGAACGACTTTGGAGATGTGAACATCGATGCATCGCTCATTGCCCAAACGCATGCCGACACCATCGAGTTGACGAACGGTTGCGTGTGCTGCGCAATCGGTACGTCACTTGCAGACACCTTGTTCACACTTCTCGACAGACAGACAGTTCCTTCCACAATCATCATTGAGGCCAGTGGCGTTGCCGACCCCGCAAGCGTTGCTGCCTACACACACATCTCAGGACTATCCCCCGCAGGCACAGTGGTGTTCGTTGACGCATCTGAATTTGCAGAGAACCACCAGAACCAGCTCATCCGCTCCACCCTTGAACGACAAGTGCGGGGCGCTCATCTTCTTGCATTCACAAAGGCCGACATTGCAAGCGCACAACACATTGCTGATGCGCAGACACTCGTTACGTCTCTTGCACCCGACACAGCCACTGTTACTGCACCGGCAGATGTTCTTGCCTTCTTGGTGGAAGCAAAACCCTCCGTCCTCATCAAGCCAGACACGGGAAGCCACGACTCATTCTTCTCGCGCACACACCATTTCCCCCAGGCCCCGTCTCGCGAGGAACTTGTTGCATTCCTGACCGAGCTTCCCCGATCTGTGGTGCGCGCAAAAGGAATAGTGGAACTATCGGATGGCTCATGCGTTCTGGTGCAGCAAACGGGCCACCATCGAGCGCTCTCCGCGATTGATGCCACCCCAACAGGCATTGTGCTGATTTCGTCAGAGTAAGGTTCGATTCTGAACCACAGAGGGGGCGACGTGGAACGTTCAGTTGATATTGCGGTCGTGGGCGCAGGCTTTGCCGGCATGTACACAGTTGTCAAAGCACGTGAGTTGAACATGTCTGTTCAAGTGTTTGAAGCGGGTACCGATGTCGGTGGTACGTGGTACTGGAACAGATACCCCGGCGCTCGTTGTGACATTGAGAGTGTTGAGTACTCGTACAGTTTTGACAACACGCTTCAACAAGAGTGGGAATGGACAGAACGATATGCGCCCCAGCCCGAGATATTGAAGTACGCACAACATGTGGCTGACCGTTTCGACCTTCGTACAGACATTCAGTTCTCTACACGCGTTGTGTCTGCTCATTTTTCCGAAGACAACAACACATGGACCGTCACCACCGACAAAGGCGATGTAGTCACAGCCCGCTTTGTTGTGTTCGCCACAGGATGCTTGTCATCGGCCAACCGCCCACATTTCCCAGGTGCTGACTCTTTCGCCGGCGAGGTGTACCACACAGGCGAATGGCCCCACGATGGGGTCGACTTCACTGGAAAGAGAGTTGGCCTTATTGGCACGGGATCTTCTGCCATTCAAAGCATCCCCATCATCGCCCAAAATTCGAAGCACCTCACCGTTTTCCAACGCACTGCTTCGTTCTCTATTCCTGCGCGCAACGAATCAATTGATCAGGACTATGTCGCCAGAGTGAAATCTGCCTATCCCGAGTTCCGAAATGCAAACCGTCAACAAACGGGAGCTTTCGGTTCAAACATTCGCCGCGGAGAGACATCTGCTTTGGAATCAACCGACGAGGAACGCTGGGACGAGTTTGAGCGTCGCTGGGACGAAGGCGGGTTTGCTTTCTTGTCGTCGTATAACGATTTCCTTCTTCACAAAGATGCGAACGACTTTGTGGCGGAGTTTGTGCGGCAAAAAATTCGCTCCATCGTGAAGGATCCCGCCACAGCGGAACTGCTGATGCCCACCCAAGTCATTGGCTGTAAACGATTGTGCCTAGACACCGGCTATTACGAAACGTTCAATCGTGACAACGTGACTCTTGTAGCCGTTGACAACCACCCCATTGAGAGAATCACCGAGCACGGTCTTGTGGTTGATGGAGTTGAACACAACTTCGATGTCTTGGTGTACGCCACAGGTTTTGACGCCATGACCGGATCACTTCTCAAGATTGAC
>CAIVDG010000037.1 GCA_903904615.1 uncultured Acidimicrobiaceae bacterium
GCAGTTGGGCTACATGATGATGGGCCTTGGCGCAGGCGCCTGGTTGCCCGCTGTCTTCCACATCTTCACCCACGCGTTCTTCAAGGCGTGTTTGTTCCTTGCAGCTGGCTCAATTAGTCATAGCGCATCGCACCACTCATTTGACATGAAGAAAGACATGGGTGGGCTTCGTAAGTTCATGCCCATCACATTCACAACGTGGATCATCTCCACACTTGCGTTGTGTGGTGTCTTCCCATTCTCCGGTTTCTTCTCAAAAGATGAAATCATCGACAATGTTGGTCACAATGGATACAACCTGTTCATGATCGTTGGTCTTGCAGGAGCATTCCTCACAGCCGCCTACATGACACGTGCTACGTATCTCACGTTCTTCGGTTCACCACGTGGTGCAGCTGCGGGCGAGCATCACGATGAAGGTCATGGCCACGATGCGCACGACTCACATGACGCACATGGCCACGACGACCACGCATCACATGGGCCACGTGAATCCGGACCGCTCATCACCATTCCTCTCATCATCCTTGCCACGCTTGCCATTGGCTCTGGTTTGTTGAACGCCGTTCCATTTGGTGAGAACTGGGAAAACCTAAAGAAGTGGGTCGAGCCACGCGCTGAAGTTGTCAATGTCACGGGCATCGCCAACCCCACAGGTGCACACGGCGAAACACGAATTGCATCTTCTGGCTCAACAGAGACCACTATTCCTGCGGAAGTAATTGCTACTCCAGAAGAAGAGGTCGCTGATGATGCGACGTATTCCACGGAAGACACAGTTGCAGATGATTCCGAATTGCGGACTACAACATCGGATGATGGTCATAGCGATACAACCGACGCTGGTGGTCACGGTAAAGCTGCAGCCGAAGAGGGTGGACATCACAAGTCAGACTGTGGCACCAAGACACCGGAAGGTGGCGTGTGCTACGCACCACAGTTGAATCACGCACCGTTTAAATGGTCAAAGGCCGCATTGTCCTTGGGCATTGTGTTCGCAGGCATGATCATTAGCTGGTTGTTGTGTGTGCAGTTGTATGCCCGCAAGAACAAAGCGCTTGTTGGTCTTACACAGCGCAACAAAGTGTTAGGTGCTGGCTATGCATTCCTTGCAAACAAGTACTACCTCGATCATCTCTACGAACGAATCATCGTTCGCTCAATCGCTCATCCCATTGCGCGTGGTGCGTATTGGGTGAATCAGAACGTCCTCGACGGCATTGTGAACGGAGCCGGTATCGGTTCCCGCAAGATTGCCGGTTGGGTGTACCGCAATGTCGACCAGAAAGTGGTCGACGGAGCGGTGAACGGAGCAGGTAACGCAGCACAAGGTGCTGGTGGAGCATTGCAACCCGTTCAGTCCGGAAAAGTCAACCAGTACGGAGCATTGTTGTTCGGCGCAGCCGCCATCGGTGCTCTTGTACTCGTCATCATCAATACCTGAGGGAGCAACTCGGCATGGAAGTCCTAAGCGACCACAACTGGGTGCTGACAGTCGGCACATTTTTGCCGCTTGTCGGCGTACTCATCATGCTCTTCATTCCGAAGACAGACGAGGTGTTGTCGAAGTCAGTAGCAATCGCTACGGCTGCGGCAACGTTGGCCGTCGGCATCTTTACGTTGATTCAGTTCAACTACGACCATGCCGACAAGATGCAGTTCGCTGCAGATGCCGAGTGGATCTCGGTCATCAAGTCGTCATACCTCATTGGTATCGACGGCATCAGCTTGCCCCTGTATTTCCTCTCTATGGTCATCACCTTGCTGGTGATGATTTACAGCTGGAACCACGTGCCTTCGCCTGGCAATGCAAAGGCGTTCTTCATCCTCATGCTTGTTCTGCAAACAGGTATGGCCGGAACATTCATTGCGCGCGACCTCATCTTGTTCTTCGTGTTCTTTGAACTTGTACTTCTTCCGATGTACTTCATGATTGGTGTGTGGGGTGGCGAGAACCGTCAGTACGCATCACTCAAGTTCTTCTTGTACACCATGTTCGGTTCAGCGCTCATGTTGGTTGCGTTCCTTGCGTTGTTCTTCAAGACAGGGGCCGAAAGCTTCTCCATTCCGTACCTCATTGAAAACGGTGCAGGAATTGCAAAGAACACACAGATCTGGATCTTCGCCGGAATGTTCGTGGGCTTCGCAGTGAAGGTTCCCATGTTCCCGTTCCACACGTGGTTGCCCGATGCGCACACCCAAGCTCCAACGCAGGGTTCGGTCATCTTGGCTGCCATCTTGCTGAAGTTGGGTACCTACGGTTTCGTTCGTATCGCAATCCCCATCCTTCCTGCCGCAGCAAAAGAGTGGGCACCATGGATTGGTCTTCTCGCAGTTATCGGAATCATTTACGGTGCGCTCGGATGTCTTGCACAGACCGACATGAAGCGTCTCATCGCGTTCTCGTCAGTTGCTCACATGGGATATGTCATGTTGGGTATCTCAACACTGACCGACTTTGGCGTGAACGCTGCAATGTTCGGAATGGTGGCTCACGGCCTCATCACCGGAATGTTGTTCTTCATTGCAGGTTCCGTGAAAGAGCGTTATCACACCCTTGAAATCAAGCGCCTCTCGGGCATGTTGGTGCAAATGCCAAAGCTCGGTTGGATTCTTGGTTTCAGTGCCATGGCGTCACTTGGTCTTCCAGGTCTTGCCGGGTTCTGGGGCGAGTTCCCCGCAATCCTGTCGGCGTATCAGCCCGCCGATGGGCTCCCTGTTGAGGTCTTCCGCACCTACATGGTGATCGCCGCCATCGGAACAGTGTTCGCTGCCGGATACTTGTTGTGGCTCTACCAGCGCACCGCGTTCGGTGAACCAACAGCAGAGTTTGCAGCAGGTCACGGCCACGACGAAGACATTCATGACGTGAACAAGTTCGAATGGATCGCATGGACGCCGCTGCTCATCGCAATCGTTGTGTTTGGTGTGTATCCACAACTGATGTTCAAGGTTCTTGATCCTGCAGTTGGCGTCACACTCAAGGCTTTCGGAGGCTGATCCAGTGTTGAGCGCTATTGCCAATGCATGGACGACACCAGTTGTCGACTACCACGCACTTGCACCCGAGATGATCCTCGCGGGCGGCATTGTGCTGCTCCTTTTGCTCGATCTCTTCATTTCTGAATCAAAGAAGTGGATTCTCACTCCAGTTGCATCATTCACTGCACTTGGCGCATTCATCCCGGTACTCACCCTTGCCCTAAGCGACGAGGGTGCTCGGTCAATGTTTGATGGTCGCTACATGGTGGACGATTTCAGTCTGGTGCTGAAGGGCTTGTTCTTACTTGCTGGTTATGTGGTCATTCTTTTGACCACCGATCACTTGCGTGAGGGCGACTACTACCAAGGCGAGTACTGGTTCTTGTTGTTGTCCAGCATTTTGGGAATGGTCATGATGGCATCAAGCCGAGACCTCGTTTCCATTTTCGTATCGCTGGAGTTCTTGTCAATACCGGCGTACATGATGGCCGCGTGGCGTAAGCGTGATTCGCGAAGCAATGAAGCGGGAATCAAGTACTACCTGCTTGGTGTTTTCGCCTCGGCAATCATGTTGTACGGAATGTCGTTGTTGTACGGCATCGCCAACAGCACCTTGCTTGTCGACATCGGCAAGTACTTGGGCGAAGACGTCACTGCAATTCGTGCCGTTGCCGTTTTGTTCGTCGTCATCGGTTTTGCCTTTAAGGTCTCCGCTGTTCCGTTCCACACATGGGCACCCGATGTGTATCAAGGTGCACCAACTCCAGTAACCGCATTCTTGTCGGTGGCATCAAAGGCAGCTGGTTTCGTTGCCCTGGTCACCGTTGTGTACGTCGGTTTCCCTGGCTCTCACGAAGTGTGGCAGCCCGTGTTCTGGATCCTTTCGGCACTCACCATGACGCTTGGAAACGTCATGGCACTGAAGCAAACGAACATCGTTCGCATGCTTGCGTACTCTTCTGTTGCACAGGGCGGGTTCATTTTGATGCCACTCGCAGTCGCCGGCATGGACGGAGTCGCAAACTCCGCACTTCGTGCAGTGGTTACTTACTTGCTTGTGTACGCGGCAACCAACCTCGGTGTGTTCGCAGTTGTCATGGTCGTGTCACGCAAAACACAAAGCGGCGAAATCTCATCGTTCGGTGGACTGTTCTCGTACGCTCCTGGTCTGGCATCACTCATGACCATCTTCCTTGCGTCACTTGCAGGTATTCCGCCTTTGGGTGGTTGGTTCGGCAAGTTCGCCGCCTTCCAGTCATTGGTGTCTGCAGGGAACAACTGGGCGTATGTTCTCGCCGTTATCGGTGGTGTGAACTCTGTGGTTGCATTCGGCTACTACGGAAACATCATGCGCGAGATGTGGATGAAGCCAGTTCCCGACGGCGATACAGCACCTGTGAAGATTCACTCATCACTTGGAGTTGCGCTCGGAATCACTGGCCTAGCAACAGTGGTGTTGGGTGTATTCCCTGGACTCGTTATTCACTTCGGTGACATTGCCGGTCTCGCCGGTGCCTTCGGCAACTAGTTCACTTCGTCAGGCCATCCAGGCTGCAGGCGGATCACTTCCGTTCTCACAATTCATGGCGCTCGCTTTGTATGGCGACGGTGGTTTTTATTCTGGTTCTGGTCGAGCTGGCCGCCGCGGAGATTTCATCACATCCCCCGAAGTAGGCCCATTGTTTGGCGCAGTTCTGGCTCGTGCAATTGACGATGTGTGGCAACGGTGTGGGCAGCCAGATGATTTCACCATTGTTGAAGTAGGTGCTGGTCCCGGAACCTTGGCACGATCCATCGTTGCTGCTTCACCGCGCTGTTTAGAAAAGGGCACATATGTAGCGGTGGAAGTGAGCGAGAGTCAACGTGCGCTTCATCCAGACACGGTTGTCTCTGCCGCGCACATGCCAACCACTGTGCTCAACGGAGTCATCATTGCGAACGAACTCTTTGACAATCTGCCTTTCGACTTATGGGTGTATGACGATGGATGGCGACAATCGCACATCATTGATACTCCACAAGGGTTCGCAGAAGTGTTGAAGTCCGCTGACGTGCCGTCGTGTCTTCCATCGCGTGCGCCTCACGGTTCGCGTGCGCCTGCACATACCGAAGCAGTGCACTGGCTGCAGTCGGCCCTACATTCGCTTACTCGTGGCGCTCTCATTGCCATTGACTACTGCACACCCACCACTGCAGAAGTGGCGTCAATGCCGTGGCGCGAGTGGCTTCGCACATACGCCCAACACGAACGTGGCGTGCACTATTTGAAAAACGCTGGCGATCAAGACATCACAACGCAAGTGTGCATCGATCAACTTGCGTCCGTACGCGAACCAGATGCAGTGCGTAGTCAGTCACAGTTTCTTCAATTGTGGGGGATAGACGAACTGGTGGAAGAAGGCCGGCGTGAGTGGGAGAAATCTGCTGCGGCCCCCACCGTTGCTGCCATAAAAATGCGTAGTCGCATCACGGAGGCTGAAGCCCTCTTGGACAGGTCGGGATTGGGTAATTTCACCGTGCTGCAGTGGGTGAACCAGGTGTGAGCAACTAGAGCTCAAAAACTCATGACAGAGTGAATTTGTCTTTAAGAAACTGCCGGTATTCCTCGTCAGTGAAGCCTTCATCCCCAAGCAGAGTTCGGTAGTACATGTTTTGCACAAGAAGCATGATATTCACAACACGCCAATCAACTCGAACACCCTCGGGCAGTTTCCCCTGGACTTCTTCAATTGCTGCTTGCCAACCGGAGTAAACGCTCTTTGAGATGGCTTCGATTCGTTGTCGCAACTGCGAATTGTTCACACTCGTTGCAAGAATCTGCATGCGAATCTCTTGATTCTGCATAGATTGAGGATGGCTGGGCAAAGGCATGGAATTCACTAGATCGTCCACAGTGATTGAATCCATCAGGCGGATTTTTTGCATGTACGCATCGAATGCACCACTGATGATCTCGTCGTACATGTCGCCGAGTACTTGGGCGAGGAGGCCATCCCTGTCGCCGAAGAATCGATAGATCTGGGTGATGGAGCAATGAGCGCCCTCGGCAACATCTGCAACTCGTAAACCAAGGATGCCGTTCTTTTTTAATTCTTCTCGAGTGCTCGCGATAATGAGTTGACGCGAATCACTGCGGGGAGTCTCCCCAGACTTTTTCATAAGCCGAATACTATTTCCGTAAAATTTTTACGGAATCACAACTAGTTCGTGGCTCGATCGGGGCGGCTGGTGAGATAGGCCCCAACAATCACCACACACATTCCGATAACGGCCAACACCGTGACCGATTCGTCTCGGAATAACAAGCCAAGAATGGTGGCAACAATTGGCGTGAAGAACACGCCGATAACACCACGTACAGC
>CAIVDG010000038.1 GCA_903904615.1 uncultured Acidimicrobiaceae bacterium
AGTACACCCAACATGCCCGGGCAAACCACGCATGAGAAGCCCCATTGACTCACTGGTGAGACCATCAACATCTTTGTGCGCGGGCAACAAGTTCAATACAGCATCTGCGTTGAGATGCGACGGAAGTGGCAGCTGCACCAAAATTCCGTGAATGTCTGGGTTAGCGGCCAGTTCACGCACGCGATCTTCAAGCTGTTCTTGCGTGGTTGACGCAGACATCTCTACATGTACGGACTGAATACCAATGTGGTGTGCCGTGCGATGCTTGCTGGCCACGTACTTCTGACTTGGCGCATCGTTGCCCACAAGAACAGTTGCCAACACAATTCGCGGCGACCCTGCGGCTACCAAACGAGATGTCAATGACTCCAACAACGCGTCGCGAGCAGGGCCACCTGCAAGAACGTGTGTATCGATGTTGGAACTCATGGTGTCAGCGTACTTGTGACCCCATTTTCTAAAACTTCAGGAGGTGAAGAATTCCTTAAGACTCCACCGAATCTGGTCGTGCGGGAAGGAATTTCAGTGCAAAGAGGGAGCCCACTAACGCCATTCCAGCAGTCACCAAGCACGCTGTCGAAAATCCGTGCATAAACGAATCGCTGACGGCGTTGAGGACACTTTGCTGAGCTGCAGATGGCGCTTCTTGAGCAACGAAGTAGGCCGCACCGACTGAATCTTGAGCACTCTCAAAAACTCCTGCCGGAAGAGCCTGAACGAGGCCAGGCAGTGCCGTGAACTTCTCTACCAACTTGGGACCATACATACTGACGAAGACCGAGCCGACCACAGCAACACCGAGTGTTCCGCCCACTTCACGACTGATGTCGTTCACCGCAGAACCCACACCCGCTTTCTCGCGTGGCAGTGATCCCATAACGGCATCGGTGGATGGCGATGTCACCAGTGACAATCCGTTCGCTATGAACACCATTCCGATGACCACGTGACCCCAGTACGACGATGTGGCATCCATGCGAGACGCAATAACGAAGCCAATACACATGTTCAACAAACCAAGTGCAACCACTCGCTTGGTTCCAAACTTCAACGCTGCTCGTGCTGCAAACGGTGCGGTGACACCTGCACCCACTGCGAACGGCAATGTGTGAAGACCCGCACTCAGCGTGTCGTAGCCACGAACAAACTGGAAGTACTGCGTTACCAAAAATGTGAAACCAAATAAGCAGAAGAACGCGATACCGATACTTCCTGTTGCAGCGCTAAAGCGCGCACTCTTAAAGAACGACACCTCAAGTAGTGGCTCGTCTTTGGTCATCTCAACCTTTACGAATGCAATTAATGCGATTGCACCAAGAATGAAACCAGCGTTTGACTTCAGACTTCCCCATCCCCAATGTGGCGACTCAATCACCGTAAAGACAAGAGCAGAGACTGCAATAACTGAGAGCAAGAATCCGGTCTTGTCAATTTTGTGTGCATTTTCATTTCGTGAATCGGGAATGATGCGCGCACCAATCAACAGTGAAATTGCAACGATGGGAATGTTGATGAGGAACACTGAGCCCCACCAGAAATGTTCCAACAAGAACCCACCTGCAACGGGTCCAAACGCAACGGCCATACCCGACACCGCCGACCACAAGCCGATTGCCTTCGCTCGCTCAATAGGGTCGATGAACAAGTTGGTGATGATGGCGAGGGTTGCCGGGAACACAAGTGCTGCACCAATTCCCATTGCGCCACGCCAGAAGATGAGTGATTCACTTGTATTGGCAAACGCTGCAGCAGCACTACATGCCGCAAACAGAACAAGACCAACTTGAAGTGTTCGCTTGCGTCCGTACCGGTCACCAATGCCTCCGCCGGCCAACAACAAACCAGCAAAGACCAACGCATAGGAATCAACGATCCACTGAAGACCAGTTGTCGTTGCGTTGAGTTCGCGTTGCAGCGTGGGAAGAGCCACGTTCACAATGAGGTTGTCGACCACCACCAGGAAAACGCTGACGCTGAGGATGGCCAAGATGAGCCACCGCTGGGCATAGACACGGTCGGAAGGAGCTGATGCATTCATACTTGACATTGTCTAACAAAAAGACTTGACACTGTCAAGTTCTCTTGTAACATCCAACATGTATGGCGCGCCAACGTTCAACCCCTGTATCCCCAGAGGCAAGTGTTGACGTTCAGCGCGCTGTATTAGATGGTGCCCTCGACATCATTGCCACCGAAGGCGCTGAAGCCGTCTCTATGCGAGAAGTAGCCCGACGTGCGGGAGTAAGTCACCAGGCGCCGTACCACTACTTCGGAGATCGTGCCGGAATCTTTGCTGCAATTTCCGAAGAGGGATTCCGGCGCTTTACCGA
>CAIVDG010000039.1 GCA_903904615.1 uncultured Acidimicrobiaceae bacterium
GGTGGGCGCCGTTGCTGTTCTTGCAGGTGCCACGAATGCACCTCTTGCCTGCACTCTGTTGGGCATTGAGCTCTTTGGTGGCAATGGAATTGTGTTGTTCGCGGTGGCTTGTGCGGCGGCATACGCAACAAGTGGACACACGGGTATTTATCACGCACAGCCCGTCAGTGCACACAAGTCGGGTGCGCCAAGAACTTAAGGATCTAGGCGGCGGCGATTATCGAACGCACGACCAAGAGTGACTTCATCGGCGAATTCAATGTCTCCGCCAACCGGAAGACCGCTTGCAAGACGAGAAACTTCAACACCCAACGGCGACAACATACGAGCCAAATACATTGCAGTGACGTCACCTTCGGTGTTGTTGCTTGTGCACACGACAACTTCGGCGATGGCTTCTGGCTTAATGCGCGCAACAAGTTCTCGCACTTTCAGGTTCTCTGGGCTGACGCCTTGCAACGGATCTATAAGGCCAAGCAAAACGTGATAACGACCGCGGAACCCGCCAGTTCGCTCGAGAGCAGCAATGTCGCGCGAGTCTTCCACCACACACAAAATGGTGGATTCGCGCTTTGCGTCAGAACAAATACTGCAGAACTGTGCATCGGCCAAATTGAAACAACGTTCGCAAAAGCGCACTTTTTGTTTCGCTTCAATAATGGAACGCGCTAGTCGTGCAACGTCATCGTCGTTCGACTTAATGAGGTGAAGTGCAAGGCGTTGTGCACTGCGTGGTCCAATTCCGGGGAGACGACCAAGTTCATCAATAAGAATTTGAACTGGTGGTGTGTACGGAGATGCCACGACTACTGCTCGGGAGACGAAGAGTCGTCGGAACTGAATGACCCGTCGGGGAACTTCGATTGAAGAGCTTCAACGAGTGGGTCAATTGCATCGGTAACGGCAACGGTCTCTGAGAGATCGACTGCTGCAAAGGGATCCTTTTCAACAATCTTGTCGATTGTGTCGGGCTTGTCTGCAACAACGGGGCGTTCAATTCCGCCGGTGGGGTCTGCTTGCACAAAATGAAGCGTGCACGACACACCACACACGCTCTTAATGGCAGCAACAACTTCTGCTTCGCGTTCACGAGCGCGCTGCAAAGGAGTGTTGGCTGGCATTCTGACAGTGATCTTCTTCCCGTCAAAAGATTCAACAACCGCAGGCTTAAAGAGAGCCTTTGCAAGCCCCTTCAGTGAATCGGTGATCTGGGGCCACGCTTGTGCTGGGTCTTTACCGCCGGCATCTGTTGTAACGGGCTCAGGTTCCTTTTCTTTCGGTGGAGTAACCACGGGCTGACTAGGCACTTCTGCTGCTGGCTCTTCTACAACAGGTGGTGCCTCTACTCGCGGAGTTGGTGTTGAAGGATCGCTTGACGATGTTGTTGCACGACCGCCAATTTTTGCGCGCCCCGTTGCTGGATTAAGAGGTGGTGGTGGCAATGCGGCAGCAACACCATTTTCTTTCAACTGCTTCACAGCATCTTCTAATTGCCCGATGCGCGCAAGCAAGTTCTCGTTGCTGTCGTCGAACACAGGAGAAGACAACTGCACAATGGCCACCTCTAAGAGCAAACGTGCGTCGGGAGCATGGCGCATTTCCACCATGGTGCTTCCAAGCGTTTCCATAATGCGAACAATGCGTTGTACGCCAAGATCTCGCGCATAGACATGTATTTCGTCAACACGTGCGGACGGGAGTTGCACAAGTTCTGGCGACATAAGAGACAAGAAGCAATCACGCATGAGGCGAACAATGTCTTCGGCATACGTGTGAGCATCGCGACCTTGTTGCATGGCATGTGCAACCGCCACAAGTGCAGCGCCATGATCACGCGCAACAATGGCTTTAACAATCTCTTCTACATGCAGAGCATCTTCTGGTTCGCCACCGCCTGATGCAACAAGTTCAAGTGCGGACAACGTGTCGCGCGCACTGCCGCCACCTTGACGCAACACCAAAGAAATGGCTTCATCGTCTACCTCGAGTTGCGCTTCGGCGATAACAAAGCGCACGTACTTTTCGAGTTCATCGATGGGCAGAAGATGGAACTGCAAATGCTGCACGCGACTACGGATGGTTTCTGACACTTTTTGCGGGTCGGTAGTGGCCAACACGAACACAACTTGCGGCGGGGGCTCTTCTAAAGTTTTCAGCAGTGCAGCTTCGGCGGCACGAGTGAGCATGTGAACTTCGTCGAGAATGAAGACGCGGTGGCGACCAGGACTTGTGAGAGCGGCTGCCTCGATGATGTCGCGAATTTCTTGGACACCGTTGTTACTTGCAGCGTCTAGTTCGAGAACGTCGTAGCTAGTGCCCACCTCGACGGCTTTGCACGAGTCGCAAACACAGCAGGGTTCACCTTCGATGGGGTTCTCACAATTGAGGACCTTTGCCAAGATGCGAGCGGTAGTGGTTTTGCCAGTTCCGCGCGGACCCGAGAAAAGATAGGCCTGGCCCTCACGCCCATTGATGACCGCGTTGCGTAACGCACGCACCACGTGGTCTTGCCCGTATAACTCGGAGAACTTCCGGGGCCGGAAGCGACGGTACAAAGACTGTGTTGCCATTGATGTGACCCTACCAATGAGGTGCATCGGGGGTCTGTGTGTGCCATCGTTGAGCGCCCCCACGGTGTCCGAGTGGCTACCGTTTTCTGAAACCATGCGTCGTCTTTTCTCATTCCTCCTCGTGTTCGTCGGAACATTCACCTTGCTGGCTGGTCAGGCCAGTGCGGCTGGCGATAACACGGTGGAGTCCTCCACCCCGGCGGCTGGCGAAATCATCACCTTGGCGCCTACCCAAATTCAGCTCCGCTTTACTCAACCCGTGGGCGGTGCTGAAGCCGTGGCACAGATGGGCTTGGTGCTCGCGTGCGACAACAAGATCACCAACTTGGCATCACCTCAATTGGGGTCAGACGGGGTCACCGTTTCCGCGGCACTTACCCAGGTGCTCGCAAATGGAAATTGCAAAGTGGACTGGGCCCTTCCTGACGGAAGTGCTGGTTCCTTCACCTTCACATCAAACGTGCAAGCAACCACAACCGTTCCCGACACTGTTCCTGGCGTTACCACTCCCACCATTCCAGGGCTGCCAGGTTCTGAAGTAAAGACTGCGCCTCGACTGGGTGGCCCTATTGGTTTGGTTCGTTGGCTGTCGTTCTTTTTTGTCAGTGCATTATTCGGCGGCATTGTCTTTATTCGTTTGGCCTGGCCCGAAGGTGTTGAATACCCAGTCACCGAGCGTTACTTCCGACAAGTGGTCATTCTGGCAATGCTCTCGCTCTATTTATTGATGGTGCTTATGAGCGCGCGTGAAGCAGGAACCGGAATTGGTTCAACATTCTCGCCAACGTCGTGGGGGCCATTGCTTGAGATCAACGAAGGCCGAGCGCTTCTCTTACGCTTCATTGCTGTTGGCGTCATGGGGTTCTTCGCTTGGATAACAGAACGCGTGTTGTTTGAAACATATGGCGTTGTCACCATTGTTGTTCTTGGCATCATCGCCCTTACCTATGGCTTCGATCGCGTGGCAGGTCGTGGGGTCATCATTGGCATTGTTATTGCAGTTCTGCACATGGGATTCATTGCCACATGGGTTGGAAGCATCTCTCTTATTTGGCGTGTTGTTCTGCACGGACCAGGCAGTTCCGATTTGGTAGACGCACTTCGCGGTTGGGCACGAGTTGCAACATTCATCATGAGCGCAGTTGTTGTCACAGGAGTTGCACAGGTTGCACGCATAGATGGCATCAGCCTTATTAACAGCGGACACGGTCGAGTCATCATCTTGAAATCACTCGTTGTCGCTGGAATGATTTTCGTCAGCGCAAGCATTCGACAATTCATTCTTCGCGGAATGGAACGTGCGAAGTCGTTGAATGACAAAGTTGTGTATCGACTAAAGCGCCCCGTCGGAGTTGAACTTTCGCTCAGCATTGTTGTGCTTGCTACATCGTCATGGCTTATGGCAATGCGTCCGCCATACGTTCTACTGGCAGACAAAGGACCACGAGTCGCGTATGCCATTGTGCAAGACCTTGAAGGTGACGATGATTTCAAAGTTCGTTTGTCTGTGACGCCGGGCAACGTTGGCGCCAACAGAATGCTCATTGAATTGTTTGGGCCATCACGAATTCAGAACTTCACAGTGAAGCTCACTCCAGAGAATCCCAACTTCTCTGGGTTCACCATCAACGTGCCCATCACCCGCCCCGGAGGCGCCCTCCTTGAGGCTGATTCCGGCTTCCAGTTGCGGGCACCTGGCGTGTGGAAGGTGGAAGTAACGGGGGTCTCCACCATTGGCGACCTCCAGGTTCTCACCACTCAATTCGTCATTGCCGACGGAGTCACCGTGACCACGGTTCCGAAACAGGGACTGCAGGCAGTCACCACCACCACCACGGCCCCCGCCGCAACAACGACGGTTCCCCCTGCTGTGGCCACCACCACAGTTCCCCCCGCTGGCTAAACGCCCATAAATGGGCGCCACAGGGTCTGTCGGCAGTAGCGTTTCCCCCGTGACAGACACAACGGCAGCCAGTATGCAAGACAAGATTGACGACCTTCGAGATCGCCAAGAGCAGGCACGAAATGCCGGCAGCCCTCGGTCCGTTGA
>CAIVDG010000040.1 GCA_903904615.1 uncultured Acidimicrobiaceae bacterium
GGCATTCACAGTATGTACTTGCTAGTTACTGCTTATGCGCAGGACAAATGTTGATTTTCTTGTAGTGGCACCAGTTACACAAATTGGTGACATTGCAATGAAACTCTCCGGTGGAGCAGGCCTTGTCGAGATTCTCTTTGGTTTCAACAATGGTGCCTTTGGCAATAGACAACTTCACGGGAGTAGCGGCAAGTTCCAACTTTGTTGAATGTGAGAGATACAACAATTCAAGTTTGCTGGTGGGTACGCCATCGGACGCTTCCAGCATTAGCGCGTATGCAAGTAGCTGGAAGAACGTTTCGTCTTCGGTCTTGTATTGAGCGTTCGGAACTTTGCCCGTCTTGTAGTCCGAGATAATTGCCGACTGCTCGTCGTCGATGGCGAGACGGTCGATGAAACCGAGGAGTCGAACTCCTTCGACTTCGGTGTCTAGCTTTAGTTCCATCTCGTCAAGGTCTGTTTCGGCTGGTTCTTCGAGATCCCACAAATTGACCATGTTGGTGAACGCAGCAACTTTGAAGTCTTTGATGGAACCGACGGTCTCTTCTAGGGCCAGAACTTTCTGTTCCCATTCATTTGCGGTCCACAACTGACCAGCAAGAGTTTTTACGGCGTCAACAGTGCGTTCTTCGTGGGGGAGCCCGTACAGGTGCTCGAGAACTTCATGGACGAAGGTGCCCAGGTGCATGTGCCATGTGGACGGCTCTTTCACTTTGTCGAATCGATTGATCTTGAACTTCTGCGGACAGTCGATGAAGGTGCGAATTGACGACGGCGAGAGATAGTCAGGAGGCGTAAACACGGGGACAGTCTTACACCCCGGTGTGGCAGGAAGTGACTATGAGGCGCGGCTCAAGATGTCGAGGTTCAGCCCTGATGTGATTTCTTCGAATGAAGGCGTGTGTACGTAAGTGTCTGCTGATTCCTCAATGACGGAAGCGAGCTTCTCGCGACGAAGAGCCACCATCAAACTTGCAGGCGGAAACGACAGCATGACTGCCTGTAGGACTAGGTGGTCGACGCCCGAAGCCAAGAAGGCTCCGAGGCCCAATGATGCCAGTGCGAAACACACGGACTTGATGGCTGATGGAGATGTGGTTGATTCCATGTCTTTATGGTGAACCATGCAGGTTGCTGCTGGGTGAACACAAGGGGAATGGGTTGGGAACCCCTGAAGAACAGATAGTGGGAATTTTTCCTAAATAGGTAGTAATGACATGAAAGGGGGAATAGAGTCACTCTTACATAAATGTGACAGACCCGTTCCGTACCTTCTTGGTTGTGGGGCCAGTCGGTCCCAAGAAGGAGAAAAACATGTCATTACAACTAATTACAAAAACCAAGGTGGGCAAGCCCATCCGTCACGGTGGGGTCACCATTTTCCCCCTGTTCCTGGGGTCTAATCGTGGCTCCGGTGCTGTCGTGGCCGACGATGCATTGCAGGTGTCAGAACTTGATTCCGCCACCGTGCCGCAACTTCAGGTCACCAACTTGAAAGACGTTCCCGTCATCATTCCGGCAGGTCGCGTTCTTGAAGGTGGCCGTCAAACACGCACGGTCAACGTGTCTATTTTGGTGCCAGCTGGGGCAACCATCACCATCCCGGTCTCTTGTGTAGAAGCCGGACGCTGGCACGGCGGGTCGCAGTTCCGCGACTCCAAGCGCGTTGCTGGACGCAATGTGCGTATGGCCAAGCAGCGTGGAGTGAAGCGCAATATCGACTCGTACGGTCAGAAGTCCTCCGACCAGGGCGCCGTATGGCGATCAATCGATGCCGAA
>CAIVDG010000041.1 GCA_903904615.1 uncultured Acidimicrobiaceae bacterium
TCTCGAAAACGCTTGGCTCGAGGTGAAACATTGAATGCCACATGGCATTCACAGTATGTACTTGCTAGTTACTGCTTATGCGCAGGACAAATGTTGATTTTCTTGTAGTGGCACCAGTTGCACAAGTTGGTGACATTGCAATGAAACTCTCCGGTGGAGCAGGCCTTGTCGAGATTCTCTTTGGTTTCAACAATGGTGCCCTTGGCAATAGACAACTTCACGGGAGTAGCGGCAAGTTCCAACTTTGTTGAATGTGAGAGATACAACAATTCAAGTTTGCTGGTGGGTACGCCATCGGACGCTTCCAGCATGAGCGCGTATGCAAGTAGCTGGAAGAACGTTTCGTCTTCGGTCTTGTATTGAGCGTTCGGAACTTTGCCCGTCTTGTAGTCCGAGATAATTGCCGACTGCTCGTCGTCGATAGCGAGACGGTCGATGAAACCGAGGAGTCGAACTCCTTCGACTTCGGTGTCTAGCTTGAGTTCCATCTCGTCAAGGTCTGTTTCGGCTGGTTCTTCGAGATCCCACAAATTGACCATGTTGGTGAACGCGGCAACTTTGAAGTCTTTGATGGAACCGACGGTCTCTTCTAGAGCCAGAACTTTCTGTTCCCATTCATTTGCAGTCCACAACTGACCAGCAAGAGTTTTTACGGCGTCAACAGTGCGTTCTTCGTGGGGGAGCCCGTACAGATGCTCGAGAACTTCATGGACGAAGGTGCCCAGGTGCATGTGCCACGTGGACGGCTCTTTCACTTTGTCGAATCGATTGATCTTAAATTTCTGCGGGCAGTCGATGAAGGTGCGAATTGACGACGGCGAGAGATAGTCAGGAGGCGTAAACACGGGGACAGTCTTACACCCCGGTGTGGCAGGAGGTGACTATGAGGCGCGGCTCAAAATGTCCAGGTCCAGCCCTGCTGTGATTTCTTCGAATGAAGGTGTCCGTACATCAGTTGCTGCTGATTCTTCAATGGCGGAAGCGAGCTTCTCGCGACGAAGAGCCACCATCAAACTTGCGGGTGGGAATGACAGCATGACTGCCTGCAAGACCAGGTGGTCGACGCCCGAAGCCAAGAAGGCTCCCAGGCCCAATGACGCCAATGCGAAACACACGGACTTGATGGCTGATGGAGATGTGGTTGATTCCATGTCTTTATGGTGAACCACGCAGGTTGCTGCTGGGTGAACACAAGGGGAATGGGCTGGGAACCCCTGAAGAACAGATTGCGGGAATTTTTCCTAAATAGGTAGTAATGACACGAAAGGGGGAATAGAGTCACTCTTACATAAATGTGACAGACCCGTTCCGTACCTTCTTGGTTGTGGGGCCAGTCGGTCCCAAGAAGGAGAAAAATATGTCAATACAACTAATTACAAAAACCAAGGTGGGCAAGCCCATCCGTCACGGTGGGGTCACCATTTTCCCCCTGTTCCTAGGGTCTAATCGTGGCTCTGGCGCAGTCGTGGCAGACGATTCATTGCAGGTGTCAGAACTTGATTCCGCCACCGTGCCACAACTTCAGGTCACCAACTTGAAAGACGTCCCCGTCATCATTCCGGCAGGTCGCGTTCTTGAAGGTGGCCGTCAAACACGCACGGTCAACGTGTCCATTTTGGTGCCAGCTGGGGCAACCATCACCATCCCGGTCTCGTGTGTAGAAGCCGGACGCTGGCACGGTGGGTCGCAGTTCCGCGACTCCAAGCGCGTTGCTGGACGCAATGTGCGTATGGCCAAGCAGCGTGGAGTGAAGCGCAATATCGACTCGTACGGTCAGAAGTCCTCCGACCAGGGCGCCGTATGGCGATCAATCGATGCCGAA
>CAIVDG010000042.1 GCA_903904615.1 uncultured Acidimicrobiaceae bacterium
ACGTCTGGATTCCGCATCGCGCGTCAACGTCGTGCGATTGGCCGTGTTCTGCTCACCATGAGTTCGTTCTCGCTGTTGAGCTTGTCGTACGTGGGACTGTTTCCTGCCGTTGCAGACCTCACCTTCGACATCAAACCGAAAACCGCTTTGTACAAGTGGCTGTATGCAACATGGGGTCTCGGCGCAATGTTTGGCGCACTTGCCATTGGCACAGTGCTCGCCGGAATGGATAAACGGAAAACTGCGCGGCTTGGTTTTGTGGCATTCGCCGTCACCATGTGCGCGTTTGCATCTGTGCGCGGAACTGTGCTGGCGTTTATCACGGCGTTCTTCTTAGGCATTGCGTATTTCGGAACAACAACTGCGCTCACCACGGTTGTGCAAAGCAGGCTTGAAGCAGAAGTTCGCGGACGAGTGATGGCTCTATGGTTCATGTCGTTCGGTGGCACTATCCCCATCGGAAACGTCATCTTCGGACCCGTCATGGACGCAATTGGTTCTCGACCAGTTCTCTACATTGGCGCTGCGTGGGCATTGTTCTTGGCGTGGTGGTGCAACATCGAAAAGATAGACAACGAAGACGGAGCAAAGGTCTAAACGTTCATCAACTGAACGATGACATCTTCGGTTGCCGCCGCACGAGAGCCTTTCACCAAAAGTGAATCCCACTTTTCACTCTTCAGGTGATTCATGACTTGATCAAGCGAAAGTTCCGGGCGGCCATAAAGGTCTGTGTTGTAGGGCAACAACTGAATGTTGAGCTCTTTTGCCAGTGCAGCGACTTTCTGGTGAGCACCACGTTCGTCAGTTACTTCGGACATTTGCCCCAACACTGCAACTTTGCGTTCACCATCAGCAGATGCAAGCACCCGCAATGCCGCAATCATGGATGCCTCATTCGCGTTATACGTGTCGTCCAAGATGCGCTGGCCAGCAGAATTCTCGAGCCACACCATTCGGCCCCACTCTGTGGCTTCACGCCCCACACCTCGACCAGCATCTCGAAGACTCATGCCACATGCAATACCCACAGCAATGGCTGCTGCCGCGTTGGCCACCATGTGCTCACCCGGATGAATCGGTGTTGCGACAATAGATTCACCGTCATACGAAAAACGTGCAGTGCACACACCAAATTCATCGGTGGATTCAATACTCCACAGAACGTCAGCATCGGTGCGACCAAAAGTAAGCACTCGACACTGTGCAAGTGCAGACAAATACGCGCACCACTCGCTGTCACCATTCACAATGGCAACTCCATCTTCCGGGAGAGCCTGAAACAACTCTCCTTTTGCTCGAGCGATTCCCGCGGCTCCACCGACGCGCTCGCCATGCGCATCACCGATATTGGTGATGACACCGATGTTGGGTTCGGCAATTGTGCACAGTCGTTCTATTTCATGAAAGCCACGCATGCCCATTTCGAGAACCAGTGCATCGGTGTCATCCGAAGCATTCAGAATGGTGACGGGAACTCCAATGTCATTGTTCAATGAATTCTCGGCTGCGTGTACATGGTCATACTTTTCACGCAAGACCGCGCGCACCAAATTCTTCGTGCTGGTCTTGCCTGTTGACCCGGTTATTCCAATGACCGGGGCTTTATTAGCGCCAACGAGTTGTGTCTTGTAGTGGCGACCCAGCACAGCAAGCGCCTGCGTGGTGTCATCTACTTCCACACATGTCAGACCATCCACAGAGCGCCCATGTGAAACGACGGCGAAGGCTGCACCAGCATCACGAACAGCAGGGAGAAAATCATTGCCATCACGTTCGGCAACAATGGCCACAAATGCCTCGCCAGCGTGCAGCGTGCGTGAATCAAACGAGATAGAAGTTGCTACAGAATTGGCGCCAACAAGCCGTCCGCCGGTGATGTGCGCCACATCTGACGCGGTGATGCGCATATGACGACCCTAGTGGCGAGTACCGTCGTGCTGATGGACACCACCGATTCACGCATCAATCTTGTGGTAATTTTCGGCGGACAATCGGCCGAACACGATGTCAGCTGTGTCACTGCCTCACACGTTCTTCGTGCGGCAGACCCCACGAAGTATCGAACAATTCCGGTGGCAATTTCTCGCACGGGAGAATGGTGTTCACCTCACTTGGCCGAACTGCCCCAAGGAGGCGTGAACCCGCAGAGCATTCCTGCCCGCCTCGAGGCGAACGGCGTCCCCGCCAGCCAAAACATTGTGCAGACCTCTTCACACAGTGCGCCCACAGTGGTCATTCCTCTCATTCACGGCCCACTTGGCGAAGACGGAACCTTGCAAGGTCTTTTGGAGATGATGGGTGTCGCCTATGTAGGGAGCGGTGTTCTGTCCAGCGCTCTTGCCATGGACAAAGCCATGGCAAAGAAAGTCTTTGCACACGAGGGCATTCCACAAGTTCGACACATCTCACTACGTGACGACAACATGTCACCGTCCTCGCTGCAATCAGTTTCAGACGAACTTGGTTTTCCGCTGTTCGTCAAACCCGCCAATATGGGTTCGTCGGTCGGAGTGTCAAAAGTTCGAGATGCCGCCGAACTACAACGTGGTGCAGCTCTTGCCGCAACATACGACCAGTGGATCGTGTTTGAAGAAGCAGTCACCGCGCGTGAATTAGAAGTTGCAGTCTTGGGCAACCGAGTACCACGAGCTTCGGTGGTGGGAGAAATTGTTCCAGGAAACGATTTCTACGACTACGAAGATAAGTACGTCACCGATTCGGCAACGCTGATGATTCCCGCTTCTCTCACGCAAGAACAAAGCGATGAAGTTCGTGAACTTGCACTACGCGCCTACGAAGCATTGCGTTGTGAGGGAATGGCGCGCGTTGATTTCTTTTTCGAGGAAAACGGTCGCGGTTTCTTGTGCAACGAAATCAACACAATTCCGGGTTTCACTCCCATCTCTATGTACCCCAAGATGTGGGAAGCAAGTGGCGTTGGCTACTCAGACCTTATTAATGAACTTGTTGCCCACGCACAAGAGCGACACTCGCGTCGCAAACTAAACACTGCGCACTAACGCTCTTAACTGCTGGCAGCAGGAATATTGATTTTTTGCCCCTGCAACAAGACCACCGACTGAATGTCGGGCCAGTTGTTTGCACCGAGCAGCGCACCAATTGTGAAACACGACTTGAACTTGTTCTGGATGAGCCACAGCGAGTCGCCAGATTGAATGGTGTACGTACCAGCCGAATGACTCTCACACCCTGGTTTCACAGATGCACCAGGAGCTGTAGTGCCGCCACCAGGAACCGTGTTGACGGGGTTCACCACAGCTTGTGGTGGGATTTTGATTTGCGTACCGGGATACGGGAACTGCTGCGGTGTGACCCACGCGTTATACGCAAGAAGTGTGGTGAGCGAAATATTGAACTTGTTGGCAACAGCCAGAGGTGAGTCGCCTGCAACAACTGTGTACAAGGTTTCTTCACCCACAGCGCCCGAGGGCAACGTAGTGGTGGTTCCGGGTGCCGTACTTGCGACGGGTGGAATTGTTGCGAAGTTAGTAGGAGTGACGTTCACGACTGTGGTGGCAACACCCAATGTGTCTCCACCACAAGCAGCGCCGAAAACAGATGCGCCGATAAAGCATGCAGAGATAGCTACAAAACGGCCAGCACTAACTTTCGGACGAATTCTCAACACGGAGACAAACAGTAGAGCCTGCGAGGCTGTGAATGGTGGCGCTTCAGACCGTTACACCAACGGACGAGCCGTTGGCGGAATAGGAGCAGGAAGAGAGGTCTCTCCCATGAGGTACGTATCGACGCCAGCTGCGCACGCACGACCTTCCGCAATAGCCCACACAATCAGGCTTTGACCCCGGCCCATGTCGCCAGCAACGAAGACGCCTGGAACAGTGGACTGATATGACGCATCTCGTGCCACGTTGCCGCGTTCGTCGAATGCGACACCCAACTGGTCGAGCCAAGAGCCTTTTTCTGGCCCCACAAAGCCCATCGCGAGGAAAACAAGATCGGCAGGAATTTCCTGGTCCGTTCCTTCTTTCTTCACGAACGATCCGTTCACGAATTCCACTTCGTGGATAAGAAGAGCACGTACATTTCCGTTTCCATCGTCAACGAATCGCTCGGTGTTCACACTGTAAATGCGCTCACCGCCCTCTTCATGGGCAGACGACACTTTGTACACCATGGCGTATTGCGGCCATGGATTACCTGATGTTCGATCATCGGATGGGCGCGGCATGATTTCCAACTGCAACACCTGACGTGCGCCTTGACGCAATGCGGTGCCCAAGCAGTCTGCACCAGTGTCGCCGCCGCCAATGATGACAACATTCTTGTCTTTCGCGTCGATAGCAAAATCGGAGAAGTCACCTTCTTGCACCTTGTTAGCGATGGGCAAGTACTCCATTGCTTGATGGACACCGTTCAACTCGCGGCCAGGAACATTTAGATCGCGCCACGATGTTGCACCACATGCCAAAACAATGGCGTCGTGAGATGCGCGCAAGACTTCAATATCTACTGCACCTCCCACGTCAGCGTTGACACGGAACTCTGTGCCTTCTTCTTTCATTTGTTCAAGACGGCGGTCAAGATGCTTCTTTTCCATCTTGAACTCAGGAATTCCATAGCGCAACAAGCCACCCACGCGGTCTGCACGCTCCAGCACAACAACGTCGTGACCTGCACGAGTGAGCTGCTGAGCAACAGCGAGACCAGCAGGTCCGCTTCCGATAACAGCAATGCGCTTACCGGTCTTTGTTGACGGAATCTGCGGAACCACCCAGCCTTCGCTCCATGCGCGATCGATGATTTCTACTTCCACTTGCTTAATGGACACGGGGTCTTGGTTGATGCCGAGAACACACGCCGACTCACATGGTGCTGGGCACAAACGGCCCGTGAACTCGGGGAAGTTGTTTGTTGCGTGCAAACGTTCAATGGCTTCTTCCCAGTGACCGCGATACACAAGATCGTTCCAGTCGGGAATGAGATTTCCAAGCGGACACCCGTTATTGCAGAACGGAATACCGCAGTCCATGCATCGTCCAGCTTGCTGGTTAAGAAGTGACGAATCGAATGGTTGGTACACCTCTTTCCAGTCCTTCAGACGAATCTGAACTGGTCGACGTGTTGGGCCACTGCGGCCCCACTGAAGAAATCCGGTTGTCTCACCCACGAGAAGCCTCCATCACCTTGTTTGCAGTTTCTGCCTCGTTTAGTCCTTCTGCTTGTGCAGCAGCCATCACAGCCAGAACCTTCTTGTAGTCACGCGGCATGACCTTGCGGAAGCGCGCGAGTTCAACTGTCCATGCACCCAAGATCTGTTCTGCAACGGCAGAACCAGTGAAATCGAAGTGACGCGTGATGGCACCACGCAACCACTCTTCATCTTCACCAGCCACATGCTCGAGGTCCACCATTTCGTAGTTCACCAACGACGGGAACACTCCATCTGGGTCGTACACGTATGCGATACCGCCAGACATACCAGCCGCAAAGTTGCGACCAGTTGCACCAAGAATGACCGCACGGCCACCGGTCATGTATTCACAACCGTGGTCGCCAACGCCTTCAACAACTGCCGTTGCTCCGGAGTTGCGAACACAGAAACGCTCACCGACAACACCACGAATGAAGATCTCTCCTCCCGTTGCGCCGTATCCGATGACGTTTCCGCCAATCACGTTCTCTTCTGCAATGAATGGTGCGTCGCGGTGTGGGTGCAAAATGATCCGCCCACCCGACAAGCCCTTGCCCACGAAGTCATTTCCGTCTCCTTCAAGACGCAGTTGAATTCCAGCGGGAACGAATGCACCAAAGCTCTGACCAGCAGAACCAGTGAGGTGAATGTCGATAGTGCCATCGGGAAGACCTGCACCGCCCCATGCCTTCGTTACCTCGTGACCAAGCAACGTTCCCACGGTGCGGTTCACGTTCTTCACGGGCAGTTCAATCTTCACGCGACGTGCATCGGCAATTGCATCCTTCGACAACGCAATGAGCTCATTATCCAACGCTTCGTGCAAACCGTGATCTTGGCTCACCGAATTGAATGGCGTTTGCCCGTAAGGGTTCTGTGGCGTCTCAAGAATTGGCGATATATCCAGCCCTTGTGCCTTCCAATGGTCCACGGCCTTACGTGAGTCAATCATCTCCACGTGACCAATAGCCTCTTGCAAGGTACGGAAACCAAGCTCGGCCAAGTACTCACGCACTTCTTCAGCGATGTACTCGAAGAAGTTCACTACGAACTCTGGCTTGCCAGAGAAACGAGCACGAAGTGTGGGGTTCTGTGTGGCAACTCCAACGGGACATGTGTCCAAGTGGCAGACACGCATCATGATGCAACCACTCACGACGAGTGGTGCTGTTGCGAAACCAAATTCTTCAGCACCAAGCAGCGCTGCGATAACAACGTCACGACCGGTCTTCATTTGACCGTCGGCTTGCACCACAATTCGATCACGCAATCCATTCAACATCAGCGTTTGCTGTGCTTCGGCCAGACCAAGCTCCCATGGTGCACCTGCGTGCTTCAAGGAAGTCAACGGTGATGCACCAGTGCCGCCGTCGTGACCCGAGATGAGCACAACGTCGGCTTTCGCCTTAGAGACACCTGCCGCAACAGTTCCTACTCCCACTTCAGCAACCAACTTCACGTGAACACGCGCTGCAGGGTTTGCATTCTTCAAGTCGTGAATCAACTGCTTTAAGTCTTCAATGGAATAGATGTCGTGGTGTGGCGGTGGACTAATAAGACCAACTCCTGGCGTGGAGTGACGTGTCTTTGCCACCCATGGATACACCTTGTGTCCGGGCAACTGACCACCTTCACCAGGCTTTGCACCTTGCGCCATTTTGATTTGAATGTCGTCGGCGTTCACCAAGTACTCGCTGGTGACACCAAATCGGCCAGAAGCAACCTGCTTGATGGCTGATCGCTTTGAGTCACCGTTCTCCATTGGGATGAAACGCTCGGGATCTTCGCCGCCTTCACCCGTGTTGCTCTTGCCACCAATGCGGTTCATCGCAATTGCCAAAGTTTCGTGGGCTTCAGCAGAGATAGATCCGTAACTCATGGCGCCCGTGGAGAAACGCTTCACAATTTCAGAAATTGGCTCTACCTCGTCCAACGGCACAGCAGGACGAGCGCCCGTGCGCAGTTCAAAAAGTCCACGCAGTGTTGCAAGGCGCTGCGACTGATCGTCGACGTCGCGTGTGTACTGCTTAAACAAGTCGTAGCGACCAGCACGAGTGGAGTGCTGCAAGCGATACACGGTTTCTGGATTGAAGAG
>CAIVDG010000043.1 GCA_903904615.1 uncultured Acidimicrobiaceae bacterium
AACCGTGGAGCCATTGTCTGATGCACTCGCCAACAGTTCCAGAAGGGCTTCTTTCCCGGACGAGTCGAGTCCGACGAATGGTTCGTCTACAAGTAACAAGTCGAACGGCCGAATAAAACCAAGAGCGATTGCCGACTTCTGCTTAAGGCCACGCGAAAAACGATTCGGCATGTCGTCTGCACGATCATAAATTCCTAAATGACCAAGAAGATCGGCTGCTGGTTGTTCCCAGTCTTCGACGCCGTGCAGGCGAGCGACATATTCCATGTGCTCCCATAAAGACAAGTCGTCATAGAAGGTTGGTTGGTCTGCGATGTAACTGAGAGATGCGCGTGCCGGAAGTGAACCACCTGGGTTGCCACAGATTCCAATTGAGCCTGTTGATGAATCGAGCAGCCCTGCAGCAATGCGCATCAATGTTGTTTTGCCAGAGCCGTTGTGGCCAATGAGTGCAACTCGCTCACCTCGTTCAATGGTGAGCGAAATGGGGTCGAGCGCAGGTGCTTCTCCGTAGGACTTTGAGATGTCTTCAATCAGCAATGCTGACGTTGGTGTTGGAGCATGAATGTTTGTGCGAGTGCGTGCCATGTCACGAACCTTCCGTGGGAGTAGAGAGAGATTGAGCCGCTTGTTTCTGTGTGAGGCGGAACCATGCGTGAATGTGATCGCGTTGACGAACCCATCCGGCGGTGAGACCGAGAACAACAACAACGCCACCGGCAGCACGTAGTGAAACACCAAGGGGATTGAGGTTCTTTTCTGTCGCGTGGCGAATTACCAAGATGGGTGCACTACAGATAGTCGCAACAACGGGCGGCCACACAGCGCGTAACACGGTTCCCATACCGCTGACTTCGGGTGGCAGCGCTAGTCCTTGAGTTGCTCCACCAACAGGGTCGGGTGCGCCCTTCACCGCGTTGATGGTGGCGCCAGCTACGCCGCCAAGTGCTGCAGGAAGCCCAATAAGGAATCCATAGGCGACTGTGCTGGCTGCTGGTTCAAGTGCCCACGCCACGGCAACACCAACAACAACAAACGGCAACACAACAACTGCTGGCACCACAAGATGCTTTGCCATCAGAAGTCCGCGTTCCAGTGGCAAGGCATCTGTTCTGTCCGGTTGATCTACTTCTTGAGAGAGCGGCTCAACAGCATCTAAACCAAGTACGAACAACATGAGACCGCTCACCACAATGGCAGGAGTTGTTCCACGCCATGCAAGAACCAATGCATAACTTGCCGCACCCGAGACCAAAGCCATTCGCAACAGACGGCGAACGGGAAAGTGCATGATGCTGCGAAGACCACGCGCCACAACAACGTCTCGTCGTAACACTGCAGGAAGCTTCCACCATGGCTTCACACGCATGTACTCCTGGCTGAGCTGGCGACGCAACAACACCACAGTGCGAATGTCCTGAAGGGTGACGGCAAATTTCAACTGCGAGACAAGTGCACTTCGTCGTGCAAGTGCTTCGAGAGATAATCGCCCCGACAAAGCAATGGCGAGAGCCGTAATGGCGAGAAGAACAACAACACCCACAATGTCAATCACAGACCAGCGCAGCCACCACATGGACAGACTTCCAATGAAGTCGAATGGCCCCGAAATGTTTGTGGAACTAAAAGTGACAGCACCTTGCCAACCAACGACTGCAATGCCAACAGCCGTGGCAGACCAGCGTGGAAGTGAGAGTGCGTGTGAGAGCAACGCACTAACAACAAACAGACCACCAATAAGCGCACCAGCAACGGCACCCCACAGCGCAAAAGTAGGCAGGCCTGCACCAGCACTTGGAATGCGGCGACCTAAGAGTTGGTTAGCGACTCCACCCGCAATGGCACCAGAAAACATAAATGTGCGAAGTCGTTGAATAGCGGGGTGTCGTAAGACATCGTGGTGCTGAATTGGCGCCATTAAGACGTGGCGAACTTCAGCGTCTTCCACTGCAA
>CAIVDG010000044.1 GCA_903904615.1 uncultured Acidimicrobiaceae bacterium
GACGCAAACCCCGATGGTGCTTTTGTGCGCAATGCAACAGATAACGAACCTGGCTTCCCCGACTTTTCCGTCGCACTCGAAGCGCACCGCATTGTGGAAGCCATGTACCGAAGCGCGCGGGATAACGGAAACTCCGTCACAGTTGCGAGTGTTCAGTAACGCATGATTGTTGAGCGCGTCGGTGTGGATGACATTGAGAACCTTCGCGTTCGTGTGTTACGCAAAGGGACCCCCGTTACTCATGCGCGCTATCCCGAAGACTCCTATCCCGACGCTGTGCACTTAGCAATTCGTGAACGAGGTGAGTTGTGCGCAACGTCGACCTGGTTTTCAAAAGAATGCCCAGAAGTTCCACATGTTCCAGCATTGCAACTAAAGGGCATGGCTGTTGACGAATCTCTACAGACAACGGGATACGGACGCGCACTCATCGATGCAGGTCTTTCACTTGCACGTGAACGCGGTGCCGTGGTGGTGTGGGCGCGTGCGCGCGATTCGGCACTGGGTTTCTACGAAAAGTGTGGATTCATTGCCATGGGAGACGGGTTCATTGATGAGCCCACCAACATGCCCCATCACATTGTGGTGACACGTATCTAGTCGCTGATGTCCACGTCTGCTGTATACAGCAACGTGGAGTTCGTCTTTGGAGAGACGCGCGATTCCAATGTCCACTTTCCCGAATAGGGAAACTGCATCACACCACTCCAATGGTTCGGACCGATCTCAATGAGATCAACCGGAATTGCAGGGATACCACGCGCAGGCAACGTGAATGACATCTCCACATTGTCAACTGGTGCAAGCGACCCACCCGGTGGCGTGAGATACACGTGCACCTCCGCAGCCCCAACACGCGTGGGCAAAATAGAAAAGTCCACAACAACATCACCTTGAATCTGCGTAGAACTGAATGATGTCGATGATGCAGAGGTTGCAGTGGGTGATGTTCCCACCATGAGAGCGGTCACGGCAATGACCACGACAAGCAACACTGCTTCAAACGACAACAGTTGGGTCACCGTGGACTTGCCGCTCTTCATGCGAAGGCGCAACCGGAAACCAATCGCCAGGCATGCGGCGATAATTGCCACTTTCAACAACAGATACGTTCCGTAGCGCGAGTTGAAGATGTTGGAAAGACCACCCGTGAGGTGAAGAGCTTGTGCAACGCCAGTTGCGACCGCAACAGGCATCGCAACAGTGGCAAGCTGAGACAAACGTGCAACTGCTTCTTCGGTCTTCACCAACACGGCAGCAAAGAACGACCCCACCCACACGCTGAGCGCCGCCAGGTGTAACACATCAACAGGGATGAAGACGCCAGGTAACGATCCGGCGCTGGGGTGCCCGGACACAGAGAACGAAACGATGGACAACAGGGCCACTGATGCGAAGAGCCATTTCCACCAGCGATGCGATGCGCGCGAAAGCAACAAGATAAGAGCGCCCCACCCCGCCACCAGCACAACCCGCACAAGAGATGCAAGACCAAGACGAGTAGGCAATACATCGGCCAACAAACTTCCGTCGGTGATAGCCGACCAACCACGACCCGCCGCATACGGCCCTTGTAAGAACAGAATGCCCACTGAACCAACGGCGAAGGCTATGACGGCACGCCGC
>CAIVDG010000045.1 GCA_903904615.1 uncultured Acidimicrobiaceae bacterium
ATGCCGACAAAGTGTGAAGCAGTGCTTGCGCATTCTCTGCGTGAGCCGCCATTGCACCAATGTGCAACGGGCGTTCAACGGTGTACTTTGCGGTCTTCAACCGTGAGACAGAGTGAGCATGCTCGAGTGATCGTTCACGCAGTGCTGAACCAAGAGTGTCGAGATACTGGCCAACGTTCATTTCTAAGCGCAGTTCATTCCAGTATGGACGAGCCTCGTTAGGAAGTTCCTTCATAAGGAAATCAGCCAGTGAGTACGCAATGTCACCGATGAGAACTGCAGAGCCCTCACCAAATCGTCGCGACTCACCAGCGAGTGCGTCTTCTTCGTGATGGCGCGCAAGCCGGCGGTGTGTGGTTTCGTGTCCGCGTCGAGTGTGGGCATCGTCGATGACGTCGTCGTGAAACAGGGCAAAAGCGTGCAGCAGTTCAATGGCCGCACCAAACGAATGGTGTCCCGTTTCTATTGGGTCTCCGCCAGCTGCGACCCAACCCCAGTGAAGAAACTGGGGGCGCAAACGCTTCCCACCAGACAGCACCAACACTTCTAATTCATCAAACACCGTTGAAAGTTGTGTATTGACAGCCTGCCAGCGATGACGCTGATCGGTTAAGAGATGCCGAAGTGCAGTCTCGACCTCGCGAAGAATGATGGAATCAGTACTCATTCGTCATCTTCGTCGAAGTCATCATCATCCTCGAACTCGTCATCGTCAAAATCGTCTTCACTGAAGTCATTGTTTGATGCAAGGTCGGCAACTAGTGCATCGACAGTCATTTGCGCTGAAGAAATTCTTTCATTGCACCAGTTAATGAGATACGAAGCTCGCTCTACCTTTACTGAGAGGACATCGACATCGATTGAATTGGAATCGAGTTCGGACAAGATTGATTCCACTTCGCGCATTGCTTCGGCGTAGCCCGATGGTTCTGCAGATTGTTTCTTCTTTGTAGCCATCAGGACTTTCCTTCTACTCGGCTTGTAATTGATCCTTGTGCGAGAGACGTAACAAGAACATCTCCGGCAGATATTTGGTCTGTAGACCGAACAACATTTCCATCACTATCGCGTGTAATGCTCCATCCGCGCGCCATGGTGACTGCGGGGTCGAGTAATCGCACTGTTGATGCACGCATCTCAAGAATTTGCTTCTGACGCTCTAAAGCATTTCGCGGGCGTGTGGTGAGGCGTTCAATAGCCATAGAGACTCGACCGCGTGCACGGAGAAGTGAGTTACCTGTAAGAAGCCGAAGCTGATTCTGGGCAGACGCAAGGTCTGACAGAAAATCCTCTACTAACGCGATAACCGCTTGTGCACAGGCCGTAGGAGTCTTATGAGCAGTATGCGCCATGATGTCGGCGATGCTTGTATCAATTTGGTGACCAAGGCCCGTAAAGACCGGGTGGCGGCATTGAGAAATAGCGAGAGCAATACGTTCGTCATCGAACGCAGCAAGGTCGCTCTTAGAACCACCACCGCGCATGAGCAACACCACATCAATGTCGTCACGGCGAGAAAGTGTGTTCAAGGCGGCGACTACCTGTGGTGGCGCATCGTCACCTTGGACTCGTACGTCAATGAACGACACAGAGAATCCGAACCCAGATTCCAACAGTTGGCGCTCGGCATCTGCCCAACCAGCTGCTTGAGATGATGACACAACTCCAAGACGAAGGGGAACAAGTGGGACGGGCCGACGCTTATTCAGCTTGTCGACACCTTTTTCCAACAAGGCCTTCAATAAGGCTTCACGTTTTGCAGCAACATCGCCAACAGTGAACTGAGTGTCAATGTCTTCGGCCTTAATGGAAAGTTTTCCGAATGGTGCGTAATACTCAGGGATGCCGTAGAGGCGAACCCGCAAACCATCTTTCAGTTCTAAACCCTGTTGACGCAGTTTGGTTTGAATTGCGCGAAGGTTTCCGGCAAACAGGTTGATGTTGGCTTGTGCCTTCTTGCCATCAACATTTTCGATGAGGCTGAAATACAAGTGGGGATTCGGCCTCTTTAAGCCCTCAATCTCCCCTTCAATCCACACGCCGCCATCGAACGCCGATGACAACAGTTGATTCACTACTTCGGAGAACTGACCAACGGTGACCGCTGGAACTCCGTTGATGTAGTCAATGTCCATTGGCATATTCCCTACTCTACGAAGTTGGTGTTGCAGAGCCGAATGAATCGCCAGCGCGAACTTGTGAGGCATACGCCCCATCACGAGCCATCAATTCGTCATGCGTCCCCTGCTCGACAATGGACCCACTATCGAGAACAACAATGCGGTCGGCGTCCTGGATGGTGGTGAGACGGTGAGCGATGATGAGCGCCGTGCGACCATGCAGGGCCGCGTCTAACGCTTCTTGAACGAGAGCTTCGTTCTCGTTGTCTAAATGACTGGTGGCTTCGTCCAGAATCATGATGGCGGGGTTCTTCAACAACATGCGAGCGATGGCAAGTCGTTGCTTTTCTCCACCCGACAACCTGTATCCGCGTTCACCAACAAGTGTCTTGTACCCGTCGGGCAAAGCATCGATGGTGTCGTGAATACGCGCTGCTTGACACGCTGCAACAACTTCTTCCTGCGTTGCATCGGGGCGTGCGTACAGCAAGTTCGATTCAATTGATTCATGGAAGAGGTGCGGATCTTGAGAGACAACTCCAATGGCATCGTGCAGTGAGTCTCCGGTGAGATCTCGAACATCGAGACCATCTATTCGCACCGAACCAGATGTGACGTCGTAGAGGCGCGGCACAAGTGAGGCAAGTGTGCTCTTTCCCGAACCACTTGCGCCAACAACTGCCACCGTTTCACCAGCAGCGATACGAAGTGACAAACCCTTGATGACATCGACATCGGGGTCTCCTGAGTGAGAACCAGGAGTTTCCAACGAAGCAACAGATGACGATGAAGCTGACGGGTACCTAAACACCACGTTGTCGAACTGAATCTCGCCACGTGCATCAACAAGATCAACAGCTCCAGGGCGATCAAAAATTACGACGGGCGCATCTAACACCTCGAAAACGCGATCAAACGAAACGAATGCCGTCATGACTTCAACACGAGCATTGGTGAGACCAGTGAGCGGTTGATAGATACGAGTGACGAGCGCAGCC
>CAIVDG010000046.1 GCA_903904615.1 uncultured Acidimicrobiaceae bacterium
GTCGGGACGCATCACGCTCGATGGAATCGACATTGCATCTATTCCGCGTCGAGAACTTCGACAGAACATTGGAATGGTTCTGCAAGATACATGGCTGTTCGGCGGAACCATTCGTCAAAACATTGCCTACGGCAACCCATCGGCCACCGAAGAACAGATTCGTGCAGCGGCGAAAGCTGCGTATGTCGATCGATTCGTGCATTCTCTTCCAAAGGGGTACGACACGGTGTTGGACAACGAAGGTGGTGCGGTGAGTGCTGGCGAAAAGCAGCTGCTCACCATCGCTCGTGCTTTTTTGGCTGACCCCAGCATTCTCATCTTGGACGAAGCAACAAGTTCGGTCGACACACGCACCGAAGTGCTCATTCAAAAAGCCATGGTGGCGTTGCGTAGTCAACGGACAAGTTTTGTGATTGCCCACCGATTGTCCACCATTCGTGACGCTCACGTCATTTTGGTTATGGAATCTGGTCGCATTGTTGAACAGGGAAATCACGAAGACCTCATCGCGGCCAAGGGCGCGTACTACAGGCTGTACCAATCGCAGTTCTCGGGCGCCGCTACCGACTTGGCATAATCTCGCAGTATGGAACATTTTGACGTCGTCGTTGTTGGCGCTGGAATCTCTGGAATTGGCGCTGGTTACTTCTTGCAACGCGAGTGTCCGAATGCGACCTTTGCGATTATTGAAGGCAGAGAAGCCATCGGTGGAACATGGGACCTGTTTCGTTACCCCGGCGTTCGCTCCGACAGCGATATGCATACGCTTGGCTACAGCTTCAAGCCATGGACAGCAGACAAATCCATTGCTGACGGCCCTTCAATTCTTTCGTACCTGAACGAAACCGTTGATCAGTTTGGGCTGCGTGACAAGATTCGATTCAACACCTTGGTGACAAGTGCTTCGTGGTCAACCGATGATGCGAAGTGGACCCTTACTGCGTCGAATGCAAAAACTGGCGAGCAACTGACGTATTCATGCAATTTTCTCTACATGTGTTCGGGCTACTACTCCTACAAGAGTGGGTACACGCCAGAGTTCCCTGGTATCGAATCGTTTACGGGAACCGTGGTTCATCCACAGAAATGGCCAGAGTCATTGGACTACGCAGGTAAGCGTGTAGTCGTTATTGGCTCGGGCGCAACCGCCATGACTTTGGTGCCAGCAATGGCGGCAACGGCTGCTCATGTCACTATGTTGCAGCGTTCTCCCACATATGTAGTGGCGCGACCCGACAGCGACAGCATTGCAATTAGGTTGCGTAAGTTCTTGCCTCAGTCGTGGGCCTATGGCATTACGCGCTGGAAGAACACCACTATGCAGCAATTCGTCTACAAGAGAACTCGCACAAAGCCAGAGCAAGTGAAAGACGCTCTGCTGAAGGGTGTGCGTGACGCGTTAGGTGAGGACTACGACGTAGAAACCCACTTCACGCCTTCCTACAACCCCTGGGACCAGCGCCTGTGCCTTGTACCAAATGGGGACTTGTTCACATCCATCAAAGAGGGAAGTTCGTCAGTAGTCACCGATCACATTGAACGAATTGATGCAACGGGCATTCAACTTGTCTCTGGTGCCCGAATCGATTGTGATGTCATTGTCACCGCGACGGGTCTCAACCTCGTCACATTGGGCGAGATGAGTTTCTCTGTTGACGGAGAAGCCATCGATTTTTCTCGTACCTGGTCTTACAAGGGGTGCGCATACTCTGGTGTTCCTAACCTGGCATCAAGTTTCGGGTACATCAACGCTTCGTGGACATTGCGCGCCGACCTCACGTGTGAATATGTCTGTCGCCTCATTAACCACATGAGAAAGACACGTACTTCTATCTGTACGCCCACCTTGCGCGAATCCGATGTCAACATGCCTGAACGACCTTGGATTGACAATTTCTCTGCAGGGTATATGGAGCGCGTTATGCATCAGTTCCCACGTCAAGGGGACAAAGAACCCTGGATTAACCCGCAGAACTACAAGCGCGACAAGAAGATGTTCCGAGAGTCACCTATTGACGACGGCGTGATGATTTTCTCTGCAGCGCGCGAACGCGTTTAAGGAATCAGGTAGATCTCAGCCCGACGGTTCAGGTTTTGCTTCGCATTTGACTTTGAGTTCGTGACCGGTGCTGATGCCCCGAAGCTCCAAATAGCAATTGTTTGATTCACGCCACGACCACGGAGAAGTGATCGAACAGAGTTTGCTCGCTTCTGAGAGAGAACTACTAGGTCTGAATTCTCGCCTGACATGTTGCCGGAGTGACCAGTAACAATGACTGAGCTTGCAGCTCGTGCACTCGGCGCAAGCGCGTTGATGGCTTTCTTTGAGGCTGTTTTCACCAGGGCGGTTCCGCCGTTGAAGTACACCACGGTGGGCGGTGCAAGAGCCACGAGAATGTCGCTCGGCGTCACAGTGCCAGCAACTACTCGAGTTGATTTGGTGGTCATGACCGTGCCGTTGCTGCGACGCACAACTTGGAATGTGCATCGACCCGTTGCGATAAATGCGATGTTGGTTCCAGAGCCAAGGCACACCTTCGGTGTAAGTGGGTTGATAAGGAAGGTCTTTGCTTGGTTGGGAGTAATAAGGCGTAGTGCCGAGAGCGCAACCTGAGAGCCCCCAACCTCGGTGGTCACGAATTGCGATGTTGTGGCACCACCACCCGTGGTCCGTGAATCACCTCGGTATGAACTCCATGGCGTGGTTGTTGTTGGTGCAACTGTGGTTGTTGTGGTGCTAGTGGTAGTTGTTGTGCTGGCGTTCTTGGCAAGGGCCATTGCTGCAGAGGCACCTGGCGGGGGAGTTCCTGGTACGCCAGATCCTGTGAGGTACACGCCGTAGAACTTTCCAGCAGTCACTTGTGCTGCGCCGAA
>CAIVDG010000047.1 GCA_903904615.1 uncultured Acidimicrobiaceae bacterium
ATGAACCTCGACCCCATGGCAGAGACTGGCATTGATCTCACCACGCTTCTTCTGTGCGATTACGCCAACATTCGCGAAGGAATGATCAACATCGTCAGTGGTGGCATTACTCGTATTGGCAGTTCTGTTGGTTTTCCCACCGCCATAGACGCTCATCTTGCAATGTCTGTCTATGTGCACCCGCATCGAGTGGCAGAGACCCACACAGGTCGCATCGTGCTCCGTTTCCCTGACACTGTGGAAGAGATTGCACGCATTGAGTTTCAATTTCACGGCGATGCGGACCTTCACCCCGGTGAGGGCTTGAACTTTCACTTTGCTCTCCCCCTTCAGGGAATTTCTGCACCACACGCTGGGCAAATAGATGTTTCCGTCACTGTTAATGAATCCCCCATTGGGCTTTTGAGTTTCTGGATGGTGGATGCATCTGAGTGATGCAGCATTTTCGCCTACAGTGCGCGTATGGAAAGTCTGGCTTTAGCAGCAGCCATCATTGTCTTCAGCATCATTGTTCTCGGAGTAGTCGCCACCTTTACTGTCTTTCGTACACCGAAAAGTTCTGCAGGACGCATCGCCACACATGTGCTTAATGCGCTCGGAGTTGCCGCCGGAGGATGGTTAGCTGCACTCGACATTGGGATGGGTGCGCGCGTTATAGGAGCAGCCGTAGCAATTGCTAATGCTGTCAGTCTTGTTCGCATACTGCGCTCTCGCGCCGAATAACTAGCGGGTGCGACGACGTCGCAAACTGTTACGAGTGAAGTAAGCGCTTAGTGCTCTAAGTGTTTGAAGCGCTCAATTGCGTCGACAATTTCTTTCTCGGCCGCAGCGCGACCTTCCCACCCTTTAACAGTGGTGTCTTTATTTGGTTCAAGAAGTTTGTACACCTCGAAAAAGTTGCCCACTTCGTCTAAGAGATGTTCGGGCAAGTCGTCGATGTCGGCGTATTGGCTGAATCGTGGGTCGTGAGAGGTTACGCACAATACTTTTGCGTCGGGACCTTTTTCGTCTGCCATCCAGAACACTGCAACGGGACGAACCCACACATGGCACCCGGGGAATGTGGGCTGACTGAGCCACACCAATGCATCAAGAGGGTCGCCGTCTTCGCCGTGGGTTCCGGGAAAGAATCCGTAATCGAGCGGGTACTGCGTGGCGGTGAACAGTGTTCGGTCGAGCCAGATTGCGCCGGTCTCGTGATCCATTTCGTACTTGTTGCGAGACCCTTGAGGGATCTCCACCACCATTTCAACTTCCATGAAGTCAGTCTACGGCGCGTGAGTTCTGAAGACCCATAGAACCATTCAGCATGGAACGCATAAGCGAAGCGAACTGTTCGTCGGTAACGCCGCCGCCGCCTTCTTCAAGAAGATCGTTCAGAACGAAACCGAATCCGTAGCTTTGCACCAGCATTGCGAGTGCAGCCGTTGACATGGTGGGCTCTGCATGTGAGATACGACGTACAGCGTTATCCACAAATGCGGTAAGGCGTTCGTGCAAGATGTTTTGCACCAAACTGAGACGCGTACGCAACGTGGGAATTTCCATTGATGCCGCAAGAATTTGCATGCGTTGCCAACGACGCGGACGACGGAAGTCTTGTTGCGGTAATGCAAGCACTGCTAACAGATCGTCGACAGTGGGTGATTCCAGCGCATTGAAGTAAGCCTCGGATGCATCGAGTTGTTCCAACACATACTCTTCAAACATTTCGCCAAGCACTTCGGCCAAGAGGCCATCGCGATCGACGAAATATTTGTAAATAAGCGGCACAGAGACTTTTGCGTTCTGCGCAACATCTTGAACTCGAAGACCCAAGATTCCTTTGGTCTCTACTTCTGCACGGGCTGCAGCGATGATGCGCTCACGGGATGAGGGGGTGTGATGTGGCTCCACGGGGAGTGACCTTATCGCTTGCCTCGGCCCTTTTTCGGGCGGGCAAGCAACTCCAACGCGTGCTCTAGCGTGACCGCCGCAGGGTCGGTATCGGCAGGCACCGGACGCGTATCGCCCGCCTTTTCCACGTAAACGCCATAACGGCCGCGCTTCAGAACCACTTCTTCATCCGACGCCGGGTCAATACCCAGACTGCGCGGGAATGCAAGCAACGGCTCAATGTCTGCCATAGAAACAGTGGCTACATCTGTGCCCGCAGGTAGCGAGACGCTACGCGCTCCCACCTTTGCATACGGACCATACGGCCCCACTTTCACTGTTACCTCTTCTCCGTTGTGCTCACCCACAACGCAAGCTTCTGTTGGCGTGTTGAGTAACTGCAGCGCAAAGTCCACGGTGAGTTGTGACAACTCGGTGTTGTCGGGGACGGCCACATTGCGAGATCCGCACTTGATGTAGGGAGAACCACTTGTTCGTGACGGACGCGAACGAGTACCGCGAACTGATTTCTTTCCCGCAAACGAACGACCAGGCTTTAGCACAATGGGGTCACCAGTTTCTGGATGAACACCAATTGTGAGCACATCGTGATCGGCA
>CAIVDG010000048.1 GCA_903904615.1 uncultured Acidimicrobiaceae bacterium
GACGATCTTGTGGCTAAGGCCAATACCCAGCGTGAGGCGATTGCCAGACGCAGCAGCCACCGTGTGGCACTGCTGGGCAATGGCATGCGGATGACGCGGGTATGTAGGAACAACCGAGGTACCCAATTCAATACGTGGCACTTCTCGACCAACGATTGCCAAGCTGGTCAGCGCATCGTGTCCGAAGATGTTCGGAGCCCAGTAGCTCGCAAAACCATCTTGTTCTGCCGACCTGGCTTCAGCGACTACATCGTCCACTGTGCCGTCGTTTACTGCTCCGCCAAAAATGCCATATCTCATGACTAGAGACGGTATCAGGGGGTCGTGGTTGAGGTCGCCTTCGGCTTCACTGTGGTGGTAGTCGCCACGGTTGGAATAGTTGTGGTAACCAACAAGGCGTCATCCGGAAGTGTTGTGGTTGACAACACGTCTGTAGGCGGCCTGTCTGCGGGGCCCTGTGAGAGATCCACGACTAGTTGCACCGAACGCTCACCGCAAAATGCATGTTCGGATGGATCCGGATCTTGCTGAAGAACTTCAAAAACATCAGGTGCATACGCAATTTCAGTCATTGCATCTTGGTCGAAAACCACATACGGAAGCTGTAGACGTTCGAGTGCCATTTTGGCTTCACCAAGCGTGATTCCCACAACACTAGGAACGTCAATGATGCGACAGGTTTCTGGTGCATACATGAACCATTTACTTTCTGCAGGCGGCGATGAGAAAGTTGGCTGCCACAAGAGAACAACGGCGGACATTCCAAGAACTGACGTAGCGAAATATCTCACCCATAGGCGTGAATTTTTTGTCGACCGACCCCAGCGAACCGAAAGATACAAAAGTACGACGAAAATGAAAATCCCAAGAATCGGCAACTCACCCCACTGGGCAAGAATTGGCCTATTTGAGTCGGTGTTACTCACAATGGCTCCGATGAACTGAGCAACAATCCACGCACGAAGAACCCACCACGCCGGCGCTAAACCAGAGGTCGCCGTCGTTACTTTGTCGGCCACCCGCAGCACTACTTCTGCAATTTTTCTCCTCTTTTTTTGAATGCCGACATCACTATTTGGAATCTCAATTCCTGCGCCGCGCATGAGATCCAAGGCATACTGAGAAACATCTGGCAACGATGCGCCGTCTTCAAGCGACGCCGCAATATCTGACTCAAGGCCATCGGTGAGATCTGCAACTACTTCAGCGGGAAGGTCGCGGAGTTCCCGTCGCACGTTCTCCGCGAATGTTGCTGCTTTGCTGATGAAATCTGAACTGTCGCTCATGATTTTTCTCCCTTTGTCGAAGTCTTAACAATCGAATTGATGACATCTTGAAATTCGTTCCACTGAGTTCGCTGGTCGTTCAGCCATTCATGACCAGCCGCCGTCATGCCGTAGTACTTGCGATGTGGGCCTTCTTCAGACGGAACGACATAGCTGGTCAACAAACCCAACGAAAAGAGACGCCTCAATGTTCCGTACACCGAAGCTTCCGCAACGTCAGTCAGTCCGTGATGTCGCAGTCGTCGAACCACGTCGTACCCGTAGCCATCTTTCTCCGCGAGAACGGCCAAGGTCGCCAAGTCGAGCACGCCTTTCAGCAACTGGCTTCGCTCTATTCGCTGTTCGGAGCCGTGTGCCATGAGATGAGACTACTCTGCTTTCCGCAATACTGCAAATACCACACTAGTCCCTACCGTGTACCCACATTGTGGGTACACTGCTGACATGGCCCAAACCTCAGCAACTACCGACATCACTTTTCGCGTGTCTGCCGACGACAAAGAGCTCATCAAATTGGCGGCGGAAATTGAGAACGCATCAGTGTCTGACTATGTGCGCACGTTGGCTGTTCAGCGCGCCATGGAGCTGGTGGCTCGACTCCGTCAACGCGAGACAACTGAGATTCCCGAGGACCAGTTCAACGCACTAATGGCAAGCATTGACGAACCAGATTCCATTTCTCCGCGCATGCGACGCGCCTACGACAATCTCTGGAAGATTGAACTCGATTGAATCCATCACTCCCGTCGCCTCGTTCAGTTCTCTTCATTCCAGAAAGTCACGACGTCAACGAGTTTGATTGCGGCAACGATTCACTCAATCAGTGGCTAATTCAGAGTGCGAGCCATGCGCGCCAGATGGGAACCGCAAATACGTATGTGTTCGTCCGCAATGAAAAAGTAATCGCCTTCTACTCTTTGTCAGCGCACAGAATTCAGTCACGTGAGTTACCAACGTCTCTGGCCCATGGAAGCCCGCATGCTGTGCCGGCATATCTCATCGGAAAACTTGCTGTCACTAAATCTGAGCAAGGGAAATCAGTTGGCCAAACCATGCTCACTGATGCGTTTCTTCGCATATGTCGAGCAACCGATTCAGGCCCTGGTGCCCGCTTCATTGCAGTCGATGCAATTGATGACAATGCAATCAAGTTCTACAAACAAGAAAAATTTCATTCATCTCCGTTTAATCCACACCACATGTTTATCAAAATGTCAACGGCGCGAAAGATAGTTACGAGAGGCTGACCAGTTCCAACCATTCAGGACTGAAGTAATCCACTTGTCCGTCTGGCATAAGAATCACTTTCGTGGGGTTCAAACGCTGCACGAACTCTTCGTCGTGGCTCACCATGATGATGGAGCCTTTCCAGTTCTCTAATGCGCCCGCCACTGCCTCGCGACTCTGTGGGTCCAAGTTGTTGGTGGGCTCGTCCAATAGCAACACGTTGTTGCGCCCCACCATCAACATCGCCAATGCAAGCTTGGTCTTCTCTCCGCCAGACAGCGAACCGGACTCTTGAAAGACCTTCTCCCCTTGCAACCCGAACATTCCCAATAGTGCGCGAAGTTGTGTCTCGGTGAGCGGTGATCCAACGGGCAGTTCGCGTCGCATGTGCCACAACAATGACTGATGCGGATCAAGCGTGTCGTGTTCTTGTGCGAAGTACCCAACGCTGACTTGGTATCCCCACTCGAAATCGCCAATGTTGGCCGACGTTGCCCCCGCAAGAATGCGCAATAGCGAGGTCTTTCCAGCGCCATTCAAACCAAGCACCAGCAATCGTTCGCCGCGACCCAAATCGAACGACACATCTTCAAACACAGGAGGCCCGCCGTACCCCTTACTGAGGCCACGCGTTGTCACCACGGTGACGCCACTTTGCGGCGGGTCGGGAAACTTCACCGTGAGAACACGATCTTTCTTGCGCACGCCTGTGGATTCAGATTCAATGCGCGCAATTCGCTTCTCAATGCTGTGTGCCATAGTCGCTTTTGTTGCCTTCGCACCAAACCGGTCCACAACTTCTTGAAGTCGCGCGACTTCCTTGGCCTGCATCGTCGCTTTCTTCTCGGCGCGCGCTTCGTCTTCGGCACGTGAACGCTTGTACTGGCTATACGTGCCTCGGTATTCATAGACAGTGCCAATGTCGTCTTCATTCGGACGGTCAAGATGCAACACCCGAGTGATTGCCTCATCTAACAACTCGAGGTCGTGGCTAATCACTAACAAAGCGCCCTTATAGTTGCGCAAGAAATTCAGCAACCACGTCTTTGCATCAACGTCCAAGTGGTTTGTTGGTTCGTCTAACAACAACATGTCGCTACCCGCAAACAAAATGCGCGCAAGTTCCACTCGACGTCGCTCGCCACCCGACAACACACCAAGTGCCAAATCCAAACGATCTGCTTTCAACCCAAGACCTGCCGCAATACTGCGGGCTTCACTCTCTGCTGAGTACCCGCCCTTTAGGTTGAATGCATCTTCTGCTTTGATGAAGCGCGACACATTGCGTTCATCGGCATTTTCTTCCATTGCAACGCGAAGTTTCTCAAGTCGTTCCAAATCTTCATCAATGTTGCGCCCACTCAGAATGTGTGAAATTGCCGAACGCTTTTCGGCCTCTTGAGTGGTGCGTGGGTCTTGAGATAAGTAGCCATACGCACCACTGCGAGTTACTTTGCCGCCCGCTGGCTCATTATCTCCACCCAACACTTTGAACATGGAGGTTTTTCCAGCGCCATTGCGACCCACAATGCCCACCTTGTCGCGCGCCATGATGGTGAAGGTTGCGCCTTCCACCACATTTCTGCCACCCACCTCCACGGTGAGGTTGTGCACCTGCAGCATTACGGACGAACCGATGTAGTTGTTGCGCCCGCCACTGTTGACGTGGTGGAGGATGCAGGAACTGTTGTGGCAACTGGTGCCGTGGTTCCGTATGGAATGGTGTCGCCAGGCAAGGTGGTGGCTGGCATCACATCGTCTTCCACCAACGAATCGTCGGTGTACTTGGCCGGCAGACACGCGCCAGGTGTTTCCGGTGCAGTGCCCAATGCCGATGCAATGGACGACACCAGCACGGCACGGCCTGCGTTTGTGGGGTGCACGCGATCTTTATTCAACAAACCTGGTTGCACCGATGCAGTTCCCCAGTCCAATACCGACACGTGAGAGTTGCGCGATGCAACAACTCGGATGACCTCGTTGACTTGTTGCATGGAGTCGCGGAACAAAGTGGCGGTGAGCAACAAGGTTGGACGTGGCGCAAGAGACTCCACAATGCGTGTGAGATCTTGTTCGTAGTTCTCTTTGCTTCCGCCGTAGTTGGTTCCTAAGAACACCACTGCGGCATCCCACCCTTCGTAGATGCGGTCCCGCAGCACGGTGCGACCAAACCCCACCAACTGGCCAGCTTCAGCTTCTACCGCTACGCGCCAGCCCAACGGCACCACCGCGGAACACAATGCACCGCCATACCTACTTGCTGTTCCCGCCAAGATGGAATCGCCAATCACAAGCAATCTGTTTCCGGCGGCTACAGAACCAAGACTTGTTCCTTCTAATGACGACAGGTTTGCGCGAACACCGTCGACAACAACCGAACCACCTGCAGAGTTAATGCCCGGGATGCGACCCACAAACTGCAACTCGGTAAGACCAGACCTGCCAGACCCAGTGCATGCGCCAAGCAGTGCGGCAACGCCAGCAACTGCAACCAAGGTGCGCACGCGAGACAAGAACATAAGGCTCATAGGTTATTGGTGAAACTGCCCCGACTGAGGGCAGCAGACGTCTATTCGGCCTGGCCAGCTCGTGCCTTCTTCAATTCGTCACGAATCTCGGCAAGCAACTCGTTTGTTGAAAGAGCAGGACTTCCATCCTCGGTGACTTCTTTGTCCCGCAGGCGGTTGTACAACTTCACCACGGCAAACAGAACTAATGCAACAAAGAAGAAGTTCATTGATGCAGTGGCAAAGGCACCCAACGGAATGTCGCTTCCGTTGATGGAGACCACCTTCTTCGAAAAGTCTGGCTGTTGCCCTCCAAAAATGGCACCGATGAGGCCACCAAGAATTCCCGGGCTCTTCTCGCTACCAGCAAATGAGTCGACCACCGTCTTGAATGCAGCACCCATGACGAAAGCAACAGCAACGTCTACAACGTTTCCGCGGTTCACAAACTCTTTGAACTCGGCAACAATGCCACGCTTCGTGAGTTTGGTCACGCGTTCTTCGACTTTGTTCATGATTTCTGCCATGAACGCAGATTACTCGGCTCTGTCTTCTAGGTCTTCGAATCGATCAACGTTTCGAAGTGATGGAAATGCCACCCACCACAGACCGGCGATTGCGATTGTGGCAATACCGCCACCAATCACTGTGGCTGGAGTGCCGGCGACGCTTGAAACGGCACCAGATTCAAATGCCCCAAGTTCATTCGATGCTCCAATGAACACGTTCTCAACAGCGGATACTCGGCCTCGTTTATCGTCGGGTGTCACCAATGGCACGAGAGAGCTTCGAATAAACACACTCACCATGTCGGCTGCGAATGCAATAAGTACTGCAATGAACGCAATCCAGTACACCTTCGTTGTTCCCAACACAATGGTGGCAGCACCGAAAATGGCGACTACCCATAACAATGTTCGACCCACATGACGGCGCACTGGGCGGAACGCCAAGAACACCGCCATTATTGCGGCGCCAATTCCACCAGCCGCACGCAACCAGCCGTATGCAACGTCACCCACCTTCAATTGCTCTTCCGCGATAACGGGTAACAGCGCCACTGCACCACCGAAAAGAACTGCGAAGAGGTCAAGAGAAATAGCAGCCAACAGCACAGGCGTGCGACGGATGAACACCAAGCCCTCTACCGCATCTCGCAATGTGGGGCGCTCTGATTTCGCTTCGCTTTCTACAACTGGCGGCAACGTAACGAGCGACAAACTGAACATGCCGCCACCAATGAGAAGCGCTGATACGCCGTAGGCGAGAGCAGGATCAACCGCGTACAAGAAACCACTCACCGCTGGACCAATAATTGCCGCACCCGTCCACGTAGCGCTGTAAAACGCGATGACACGAGGCAATCCGCCCTCTGGCGCAATCATTGCCGCAATAGGACGTAGCGCCGGTGCAAGAAATGCGCGAGAAGCACCAAAGAGAACAGCGATGACGTAGATGGGCGTCGCTGACGTGGGATCACCGAGCGCGTACCACATCAACAGCAATGAACACAGAAGTTCTCCGCTCTGTGCAAACAATGAAACTTTCTTGCGGTTCAATCTGTCGGCAACTGTTCCCGTCACCAACACCAATGCTGCTGCCGGCAGAAATTCAGCAAGACCAAGCCAACCGATAGATAATTCAGAATCGGTGATGTCGTAGACATGTTTGCCAAGCGCAGCCGCTTGCAACATGACGCCAATGGTGAGCACCACGCTGGACAACAACAGTGGACGAATCCCGCGCGATGTAATGACCTCCCGCGCAGAGAGAGTTCCGGGTTGCTGCGTCATCGAGCGGTCCAGCCACCATCAACAACAATCGCTTGTCCGGTCATAAACGACGATGCGTCACTCGCCATAAACAGCAGTGCTCCGTCTAACTCGTGTTCTGCACCCATACGAGGGATGGGTGAGTTCTGCATCACGTACTTTTGTGACCCTTCATCGGTGTCCATTCCGGCGGTCATTTCGCTCACGAACCATCCCGGACACAACGAGTTCACTCGAACACCTTTGCGTGCCCACTGCACAGCAATCTCGCGCGAC
>CAIVDG010000049.1 GCA_903904615.1 uncultured Acidimicrobiaceae bacterium
TCAGGTGACTTAGTATTCGGGAATGGCTAGGTCGGGGGAAGAAGCACGTACAGCGTTGCTCGATGCTGCCGAGCGTCTTTTCGCACTGCAAGGAGTAGAGACCGCGTCCTTGCGCGACATTTCTCTGGCTGCCGGTCAGCGCAACAATTCAGCTGTGCAGTATCACTTCGGTGATCGTGAAGGCCTTGTGGCCGCGGTGTTCACTCGTCGCATGGACGCCATTAATGAGATGCGTCGCGCCATGATTGCCGACCTCGACAAAACACATCGCGGCGACGACATGGCGGGCCTCGCAGCAGCACTGATGGTTCCGCTCATTGAGTACGTCACAACCCACGATGGGTGGTACGGGCGTTTTCTTGTGCGCACACAGTTCGACCACTTTGCACAAACAGTGAAGAACGCTTTGCCGGTGTCTGTGCCTGTCATTGAAATAGTTCGTCGTCTAGTTGCGCTACTGCCCGAACTTGAACCGCGCGCTCGGCAGACACGCGTAGAACAAATGATGACCCATTACATCGGCACTGTTGCCAACTGGGAGTGGGCACGAGATCGCGGCGAACGACGAATGTCGCCAGCCGATTTACGAGACGATGTACTTGCAACGTCCGTTGGAATCTTGCGGGCACCCGCTCGCATGCAATTCGAATTCACACTGAAGGAAAAGCCATGACCCGTAGTTTCGATGTCACCGATGTCAACGTTGTAACAACACCGGGTGGGCAACGCGTTCACAAAGGTCATGCTGCGCAGAGCGATGTTATTAAGGCTGAGTTCTACGAAGTGCGTACGGGTGTGTGGTGTTTGGTAGGAAACGGATTGTCTAACCAAACGTTCATTGATGCCCCCGAAGGAGTTATTGCCGTGGACACGGGGGAGTCCATTGAAGAGATGCGTGAAGCATTGCGTCGTTTACGCGAAGTAACCGATGCCCCCATTGCGGCCGTCATTTACACCCACTTCCACTACGTAGAGGGCACCAAGGCAATTCTGGAAGAAGGCAATCATGCCTCGCCATTGCCCATCTATGGTCACGAGAAGATTGCGTTCAATAAGTCGCGTACGTTGGGAGAGATTTCTCCGGCTTACTCGCGTGGTCTTGTTGAGCAGTTCGCCATCGTGATGCCTTTGGAAGGCCCCGACGCAACAGTGAATGTTGGTCTCGGGTTCTTCTACAAGAACCCTGCGCACGCACCGTTCACGCCAGGTCACATTCCTGTGACGGAGGAATTGGGGGAGAAGGGCTCGCTCACCATTGGTGGTTTGCCCGTTCAGTATCAGTACTCGCCAAGCGACTCGGACGATTCCATCAACTTCTATTTCCCATCTATTGGAACCTGTGTTCATAACTCCGTGTGGCCTGTGTTGTTCAACGTGTTCGCAATTCGTGGCGAGGAATACAGAGACCCGCGCGTTCTCATTCCAGGAATTGACAACATCATTAAGTGGGCGCCGGAGTATTTGGTGGCCACGCACGGACCAGCGCTCGCAGGCAAGGACAACATTCGCGAAAAGTCCACGCGCTATCGCGACTCCATTCAGTTCTTGTGGGACCAAACAGTGCGCGGAATTAACAAAGGCTGGACTGCCGACGAAATTGCAACACGCATCACGTTGCCCGAGATGTACGACGTGGACTATCTCACCAGTGAGCGCTACGGCGTCAGCGAGCATCACATCCGTCAGATCTTCATGGGCATACGTGGTTGGTTCGATGGGAACGAAGAGAAATTGTTCCCCGATGCGCCAGAGTCTCGATACGAGAAGTTGATTGCGGGTTTTGGTGGTCGCGAAGCGGTACGAGCACAGGTCGCTAATGCTTTGGGATCGAACGATGTGCGGTGGGCAACTGAGATGGCCACGTGGTTGGCACGTTCTGTCGGGGCACCAGCAGAAGACCGTGCACTGTTGGCATCGTGTTTGCGTGTGATTGCAGAGCGCACTCCGGCGGCAAACATTCGCAACTGGGCCATCACGCGCGCGCGTCACTTAGACGGTTCATTCTCTATGGATCGATTCATGCAGCACAGCTTCAACCCGAAGTTCCTGGGCGAAGCATCTGCTGTTGGGCTTATTCACACATTGCGTGTTCTGGTTGACCCAGATGCCATTGACGGTGTGAACCACCATGTGGCATTCGTTATTGGTGACGAAACGGCTGGTCTTCATGTGCGCAACTCAGTTGCAGTGCCAACAGATGGCTGGGGCGCACAAAGCATGGTGAAGATGTCGCGCGCAACCTTGTTGGGCTTGTTGTCTGGCCGTACGTTGTGGAGTGAAGAACTAGCCGGCGGAGCAATCGCGGTGTCGGGAGAGAGCGACACTGTGGATCGCATTCGTCGCGCCTTCGAGAACAAGGGCTTTGCGGGGTAAGTGGTGTCTGCTTCGCTGCCACGCTCCACACCGCCATTTGAAGGCGTGCAGGGATACACGGTTCCCGATTCCACACCTGCGCCGTTAGACATTGCTGGAGCTCCTGCAGGTGCGCCAAACATCGTTCTTGTGTTGCTGGACGATGTGGGGTTTGGTACATGTGGAACTTTTGGTGGTCCCGTGCCAACGCCTGCGTTAGATCGCGTTGCGGCATCGGGTCTGCGCTTCAATCAGTTTCACACCACGGCATTGTGCTCGCCCACACGAGCAGCGATGTTGACGGGACGTAATCACCACACAGTGCACATGGGTGGAATTCCTGAAGGTGCAAACGTGTTTCCAGGGTACGACAGCATCATTCCGAAAGAAGCTGCAACGGTTGCAGAAATTCTGAAGCAGTCGGGGTATTCCACGGGTGCGTTTGGGAAGTGGCACCTGGCGCCTATGTGGGAGCAAACATTGGCGGGACCATTCGATAGGTGGCCAACCGGTTTGGGCTTTGAACGTTTCTACGGAATCTTGAACGCTGAAGCGTCGCAGTGGGAACCACCCATGTTCGACCAAACAACTCCTGTGATGCCGTACGAGGGTCGTCACGACTATCACATGACCGAAGACATTGTTGATAAAGCAATTTCGTGGATGCGTGTGCAGAAAGCATCTCAGCCATCGCGTCCGTTCTTTACGTACATTGCAACCGGCGCA
>CAIVDG010000050.1 GCA_903904615.1 uncultured Acidimicrobiaceae bacterium
CTGCAGTGACGTAATTGAACGACCGCGGGTTGATGTAATGCGTTCTTGCAACTGGCCCATTTCGTCAGCAAGTGTTGGCTGGTAACCCACGGCTGATGGCATACGACCAAGAAGGGTTGATACTTCTGAACCGGCCTGCACGAAGCGGAAGATGTTGTCGATGAACAACAACACGTCCTGGTTCTGCACGTCACGGAAGTACTCAGCCATGGTGAGAGCCGAGAGAGCAACGCGAAGACGCACGCCTGGTGGTTCGTCCATCTGGCCAAACACAAGTGCGGCTTTCTCGAATACTCCAGACTCTTCCATTTCAAGACGAAGGTCTGTTCCCTCACGTGTGCGCTCGCCCACTCCGGCGAACACCGACACACCACCGTGCTTTGAAGCAACGCGGTTGATCATTTCGGTAATGAGAACGGTCTTGCCCACTCCTGCACCACCGAACAAGCCGATCTTTCCACCAGCGAGATACGGGGTGAGAAGGTCGATGACCTTAATTCCGGTTTCGAACATGCGCTTCGATGGCTCGAGGGTGTCGAATGCTGGAGCTGAACGGTGGATGTCCCAACGCTCGATGTCGTCGAAGTCTGCGTTGTTGCCGTCGAGCACTTCGCCCCACACGTTCCATACGTGACCAAGTGTGCGGTTTCCAACAGGCACCTGAATGCCGTGGCCGGTGTCGCGCACGGGGGTGCCGCGACGAAGACCGTCTGTTGGCTTCAAGCACACGGCACGCACGCGGCTGTCGCCAAGCTGCTGTGCAACTTCGGCGAGAACCTTTGTGGTGACGCCGTCAACCACAATGTCGAACTCAATTGCTGAGTTCAACTCGGGCAGTGCGCCGCGAGGGAACTCAACGTCGATAACGGGGCCAGCAATTGCTACTACCCGTCCGTCTTGATTTGTCTCTGTCATGCTCATCTGGATTTCTCCTACTTGTTCGCTCTTAGTTTCCTGCCGACATGGCTTCGGCGCCGCCGACGATTTCCATGATTTCGGTAGTGATCGAGTCCTGGCGGGCTCGGTTCATGATTCGTGAAAGGTTCTTGATTAGTTCTTCTGCGTTGTCCGTTGCGGACTTCATTGCGCGCTGACGGAACGCATGTTCCGATGCCGCCGCGTTGAGAAGAGCTGCATACACACGAGCTTCCACGTAGCGCGGAAGAAGTGTTTCGAGGATTGCATCGGGTGATGGTTCGAACTCATAGTCGCGACCGGACTCGTTCTTGCCATCGCCACCTTCTGTGGTTGCAGTATCGAGTGGGACCAATGGACGCTGCACTACTTCTTGGTTACCGGCAGAAACAAAGCGTGTGTACACCAACTCCACGCGATCGACTTCACCAGATTCATACAAACCGGTGACATACTCGCCCACTTCTTTTGCAACCGCATATGTAGGGCTGTCAGTAAAACCGGTGAATGAACGACCCACGTTGTATCCGCGGAAGCGGAAGTAGCCCTCGGCCTTACGACCAATCGCAATAATTGTGTGGCCACGACCTTGAAGTGCATCTTCTTTGATTTCGCCTTCAGTGGCGCGCATCACTCCGGAGTTGTAGCCACCGCAGAGTCCGCGGTCTGCAGTAAGAACTACGTAACACACGTTCTTAACCGTCTCTCGACCAGCCAACAACGGCGCCGACGAACCTGCGCCTGCAGCAGACAAATCACGAACAACTTCTGTGATCAAATCGCTGTACGGCACGGCAGCAGCAACGCGTTGCTGTGCCTTCACAATACGCGACGCAGCAATGAGCTCCATCGCGCGTGTGATTTTCTTCGTCGCCTGCACGGAACGAATACGTCCGCGCAGAATGCGTTCCTGACCGCCAGCCACTTAATTACTCCGTCGCGAGGGTCTTGTCACTTGCTGCGTCACCAAGTGCATCGGCACTGGTAGCAGTGGGATCTACGGAACCAGTCTTTGGACCAGTCACCTTGAACTGTGCCTTGAACGTGGTGACAATGTCACCAAGATCTGAAGGAACATCGGCCTTACCGTTGGTGCGAAGCTCTGCGAGCATTGCACCGTGGCGTGCGCGCGTGTACTCCAACAATTCAGATTCAAAGCGACGAACATCAGCTACTGGAATGTCGTCGAGGTAGCCCTTTGTTCCTGCAAAAATGGAAACAACTTGCTCTTCAACTGGCATTGGTGAGTTGAGGCCTTGCTTCAGCAGTTCCACCAAGCGGTAACCGCGCTCAAGCTGTGCCTTCGACACGGCGTCAAGTTCGGAACCAAATGTGGCGAATGCTTCGAGTTCACGGAACTGTGCAAGGTCAAGCTTCAGTGTTCCTGACACGCTCTTCATTGCCTTGGTCTGTGCAGCACCACCTACGCGGGACACCGATACACCTACGTCAACAGCGGGGCGTACACCGGACTTGAACAAGTTGTCCTGGAGATACACCTGACCGTCGGTGATGGAGATCACGTTCGTTGGAATGTATGCCGACACGTCGCCTGCTTTTGTTTCGATGACTGGCAACGCAGTGAGTGAACCTGCGCCCTTTTCATCGGACAACTTTGCAGCACGCTCGAGAAGACGGCTGTGCAGGTAGAACACGTCGCCGGGGTATGCCTCACGGCCTGGTGGACGACGAAGCAACAACGACATCTGGCGGTACGCCTCGGCTTGCTTTGACAAGTCGTCGTACACGATGAGCGCGTGCTCACCGTTTTCCATCCAGTGCTGACCAATTGCGCAACCTGAGTAAGGAGCGAGGTACTTGAACGGTGCTGGCTCTGATGCAGGAGCAGCAACCACGACGGTGTACTCGAGCGCGCCGTACTGGCGAAGTGTTTCTACAGTTTGTGCAACTGTTGAACCCTTCTGACCAATAGCAACGTAAATGCACTTCACGCCAAGACCACGCTGGTTGATAATGGTGTCGATAGCAACAGTGGTCTTACCGGTCTTACGGTCACCAATGATGAGTTCGCGCTGTCCACGACCAATTGGGGTCATTGCGTCAATTGACTTAATTCCAGTTTGCAGCGGCTCGTGTACTGGTTTACGACCCATGATGCCTGGCGCCTGAATTTCCACGCGGCGGTCGATACCACCAACGATGTCGCCCTTGCCGTCGATGGGCTCACCAAGAGCGTTCACGACGCGACCAAGCAATGCATCTCCAACAGGTACCGACAAGATTCGGCCAGTTGCCTTTACAGGCTGACCTTCTTCAATTGCGTCGGCGTCACCAAGAACAACAGCACCAATTTGTGCTTCGTCCAAGTTCAGAGCGATACCTACGGTGCCGTCTTCAAATTCGAGCAACTCGTTCACTGCACAGTCGGGCAAACCCGTTACGCGTGCAATACCGTCGCCTACTTCTGCAACGCGACCAACGGTGCGTGCCTCCAGTGACTGCGAGTAACCCGAGAGGCCACCCGAGATCGCCGATGCGATGTCACTGGCGGAAAGTGTGATGTCTGCCATGTCTTCCTTCTTTCGCGAAATTCTTTACAACCGGCTCTTCAGCTGGTCGAGTCGGTTGCGGACGGAACCATCGATGACTTTGTCGCCAACGGTGGCGACTAAACCACCAACGACGGACGGGTCAACAATGATTTTCAAGTTCACTTCAGAACCAGTTGCCTTCTTGAGAGCTTCTGCCAATCGGCGCTGCTGATCTTCAGAGAGAGCTACTGCACTGCGGACTTCTGCAACTTCGCGGTTTGAACCGTGAGCAACTTTGCTGCTGACACGTTCTGCAATAGTGCGCAAGCTACGTGAATGTCCAGAGCCGATAACAAGTGCGATGAGTTGCGTGGTCAGACGATGAGCCTTACCTTCCAGCAACTTTTCAACAATCTGCTGGCGAACTTCACTAGGAAGAAGTTCGTCATTCAACTTGCTACGAAGGTCATCGCTTGAATCAATTGCGCGAACAACGCTGGAGAACTCAGATTCAACCTGAGCCAACACGCCCTCGGCTTCAGCGAGTGAAAAAATTGATTCGACAAATGCGTCAACTGTTGTTGTGCTCATCGTGATGCCCCCACATTGCTAATGAAGTTTTCAATGAGATCTTGACGAACTGAGTCATTGACTGCGTTTGCAACTACTTGCTCGACTGCAACTCGTGACAAGCGCTTAATGTCGGATTCAAGTTCTTCACGAACACGACCTGCGGCGTTCGCAATGTCTGCCATTGCCTTCGCCTCGATGTCGGCCATTTCAGCAGTGATTCGCGCGCGACCTTCAGATACAACTGCGGCAGCTTGAGAATCGGCTTCAGCAAGAATGCGTGCGCGCTCAGCTGTGATGTCGCCGAGTGCTGTCCGAATACGACCGGCTTCAACTTCTGCTGTTTCGCGAGTCGACTTTGCATTGTCAATATCGGCTTGGATGCGTGCTGTTCGATCGGCCAGTGATTTCTTCACCATTGGACCAGCGAACTTTATGAGCGCACCAATAACGAGTACCGAAGCAAGGCCGCCATAAATGATTTCTGCCGTCTCGGGAAGCAACCAGTGGTGTGTCTCGTAGGTGAGTTCGCCTTCAGCGGACGCTACGAGAGAGGTAATGAAAGAATTCATCGGGAACCTGCGCTTTGCATTGCTGCTGCGACCGCTGCTTGAACTGTTGAAGCATCTGGAGTGCGTCCGGATGCCAGCTCTGCTGCCTTGGAAGCAACCTGGGCAACAGCTGCGGCAACTTCACCCTGCGCCGCTGCACGAGCTGCTGACGTTTGCTGATCTGCCTCTGCACGAGCAGTTGCAATTCGCGCATTGACCTGGGCCAATTGTGCGGTGCGCTCGTTGTCGACAGTTTGACGTGCTGCATCGATTCGTGTGGATGCTTCGGCACGAGCTGCTGCGAGTGCCTTCTCGTATTCAGCGACATCTGATTGTGCTGACAGTTTCACCTGGTCGGCACCTTCAATATCGCTGCGAATGTCGGCATAACGAGCATCCATTCCCTTCTTCAGCTTGGGGAACAAGAAGTAACGCAAGATGACAAACAGAACCAAAAATGATCCTGCGGCCCAAGCCAATTCTTTTGTTTCCGGCGCAATGGGGTTTGGTGCTGTCTTCACCTCGGTTGTTGCTTCACCTGATGATGAAGTAGCCGTCGGGGTGCCTTCTTCGGCAGATTCGACAACAGTGTCTTCCGTTGATTCGGAAGGCACCAGTCGAATCTGAACAACATGTCCATTCGATTGGGTGACTATCGCAGTCGGCATTTCAGCTCCTGGACTCCGCAAAGACGGAGGTCGATTGTGAACGTGGACTCAGTTCGCGAATTAAGCGAACTTGAGAAGAATGAAAACCACGAAACCGATGAGCGCGAGCGCTTCGGTAAAGGCGATGCCAAGGAACATCGTGGTACGAACCATGCCAGCGGCTTCAGGCTGGCGAGCCATTGCCTCGACGGACTTGCCGACGAGGTAACCGATGCCAATTCCTGGTCCGATTGCAGCGAGACCGTAGGCGTAGCCCGCGCTTGCTGCTGCTGCAGTGTTCTTCGCATCAGCTGGGGTTGCTGCCTCAGCCGCTATGAGTCGTGCAATTGCTTCCATTTTGTATTTCTCCTAGTGAGTAGTTGGTTGGGAGACCGTGTTGATTTAGTGCTCTGGGTGCGTTGCGCCACCGATGTAAACAGCGGTGAGCATCGCGAAGATGTATGCCTGCAGGAATGCCACCAGAACCTCAAACGATGTGAGGAAGATGAGCATGAAGAAGGGCAAGATTCCGACTGGAATCAGCACTTTGTCTTTCGCTTGGAACAGCGCTTCGGAAAGAAGTGCGAACGTTACGAGAAGAATGTGGCCGGCCATCATGTTCGCGAAGAGACGAACTGCCAGTGAGAATGGTCGCACGATGATGGCGGAGATGAATTCGATTGGAGTAACCAAGATGTACAGGGCCTTGGGTACTCCTGGAGGGAACAGGGTGCTCTTGAAGTAACCGCCAACACCTTGGTGCTTAATTCCGGTGACGTTGTAAATAACCCACACCATGAGTGCAAGGAACAGCGGAACTGCCATACGTGCAGTTGCAGGCATTTGGAAGAACGGAATGATTCCCGGAACGTTGCACAAATAGATGAACATGAACATGGTCAACAAGAACGGAGTCCATGCAAGTCCGTCTTTACCCATGGTCTGCATGACAACACCGTTCTCAATGAACTCGACGATTGTCTCTGCAAGGTTACGAATGCCGCGCGGAGCTTCTTTGTGATCTTGACGAACAGCAAGCAAGAAAATAAGAGTGCTGATAACTACAGCAAGAACAGCAATCAACGCAATCTTGTTGAACCCAGGGAAGATGTCCTTCCATCGGAGTATTGAGTTGATTTCTGGGAAATCGAGGGCAATCACGTTTTAGTCCTTCAGGGTTTCTCAGCGGGGCCGGACGGCTTCCATTCTTGCGCATTGGGACGCAATCCCGGAAATGCAAGCGATGCGGCGATGAACTTCATCTCCCAGAACAGCAGTCCGAGGTGGGAGACGATAATGGTGATCCCCAAGGCGGGAAGGGATACCCATGACACATCGCGAACCAGGAAAACTCCGAGCGCGATGAGACCAAGTCTGATGAGGTAGCCGAACAAGCTGACCCCCATCATGAGAGCGAGAGAGATGGGGGCTGACCAGGCGATAAGAGAGGCCGCAAGCCCAAAGTTTATAAGGACTATGGCGAGTCCGAGGCCTGCCGACCATGCCCCGTTTGCACCCCAGATGATGGCTCCAAGCCCCATCACAAGGGGGGCAATCCAGAGACCTTTTTTGATGATGTCACGCGATACCGAGACCTCTGGAGCAAGGCCCTCAGCGGCCATTGCAAGAGGTGACGGAGTGCCATTCATCGGACGTCTCCGCGAGCTAGTGAAGACCGTTCTTCTTCGAGGTGACGCATGGCACTTGAGTATGAGTAGTACATCTTGATGAATTGGCCAATGACGGAAAAAACGGAGAGACCAATCATGAATACCGGAGTGGTGTTCAACCAAGCGTCGAGTCCGAACCCAATGAGGAAGAAAACGGCAATACTGACAGCTAGTTCTGCACCCTGAGACACGCCGGAATCAAGCGCAACAGGCTTTGGCTTCGGAATGAACTTCACGGGGGACACCTTTTCGCAGCCTGGCAACAGCCAGGACTTTGTGAATACATCCACAATCTAGGCAGACCAAGCGGAAATGGTCAAACCAACAAAGTCACACCAGGCACTTTGGGCTTGCGGACCGGGGAGGCCCTTCCCTCCCCGACTCACATCACATTTCTGCGAGCTCTGATTGATACTCCGAGAAGAACAGAGCGAGCTGGGTTCGGTTGTCCTTGTTGAAGCGCGACAACATCCGTGACACACGATTGCGAACAGTCTGTAACCCGAGATACACCGTCTCAGCGATTTGCTTGTCGGAGTATCCGAGAGCGATCAGTCGAGCAATGTGTCGATCATTCGCATCGAGCTTGCGAAGAATTCCCATTCCCCGCTTCTCGAGTGTCTCTGACGCAACACGTACTTCTGCAGGATTGATAAGCCGCATTCCTGATGCAACATCGCGAATGGTTTGCACCAACGCGTCTGAACTACCGGACTTCAGAAGGAACGCGCTTGCTCCAAGTTCGTAAGCAGACACCAATGCCTCGTCGGAATCGAAAGATGTCAGCATGACAACCTTTACATCTGGATGATTTGCAACCACGGAACGTGCAACGTCTAAACCGGATTCGCCGTCTAAACGAACATCCATCACCAACACTTCTGGTACTTCTATTTCAATGAGCGCATTCGTTGATGCAAGCGAATCGGCAATTCCAACAATGTGAACACCATCTTCGTGTTCGATGACGGATGCGAGTGCTTCTCGCACCATGACGTGGTCGTCACAAATTGCTACGCGAATCATAGGCAATACCCCTCACACGGAATGGACCACTCAATGGTGAGCCCCTCATTCTTTCCTGCCGTAATCTCCATATTTCCTCCTAATGATTCGGCGCGTTCGCGCATGTTTTGAAGACCGTTACGTGGTTTCGATTCCGACGAGAGACCCGACCCGTCGTCGGAAACGAAGACTTTTAACTTCTCATCTGCGAGAACAACCGAAACTGAGACAAAGCTCGCTCCACCGTGACGTACTGCGTTTGACACAGCTTCAGTGCACACGGCACGAACGTGGCCCGAATACTCGTCGTTTAAGGTTGGCGCATCGATGCGAAGGTCCAGTTGCGTTTCCGTCGGGAGCAGAATTGGAATCAATGCATCTTCCAAAAGCAACCGCAATGGAGAGGCACGTCTCACTTCGATATCTAAGATCTCGCGTCGGATTTCAGATATGACATCTGCCAAAGAATCAATCGCTGCATTGATAACTCGGCTCACTTCACGTTGTGCCGTGCGCCCCGCAATAGACAGCGACAAAGAAGTTGCATACAGATTTTGGATAACTGTGTCGTGCAAATTACGCGCTATACGTTCCCGCTCCACAGCCATTGCGCGTTTGCGAGCAGCAATTGCGAGCAGTGACTTTTGATTATTGAGAATCTCCTGCATACGGTGCTGTTCGGTGAGATCAGGGCTGACAGTCATTACTGCGTTGCCAACTCGCTGCCACCGAACCTGGTACGCATGCCCATCTAGGTTCTCTAAATTTCGATACTTACCTTGCCATCCATTTCCGATCACATAAGTTTGAATCGAGTACCCATCTTCCCAAGCAACTGACATGTGTGAGATTCCAGCTTCGGGCTGAACATACAGTTCACTAATGAGCTGCCCAGCAGATACCGAGTTTCGCCGATTGGTCCTATACGAATGATTGCCCCACAGCAATCGGCCATCGACAATCGTTCCAAATGAATCAAGGACGGGCTCATAGATTGCAATATTGTCCCTAATTTCATAAAGAAATTGATAGAGGTTGTCGCGAGACAACTCTAAGAGAGTTTCCTTATGAACAGAATCGTCTTCCATGAATTGAAAGGTAACGGACTTCTGTTCTGACGTTCGTACTTTCTGCGCCTAATTTGAAGTACTTCCGTCATCTCTTTTTCGCTCGAGATCGGGATGTAAAACTGTGTACAAGAACAACACCAGCCCGAGTAATCCGAACGGTGCGTAATTCGTCGTTGTGCGGTTAAACGCTGGATACAAAACGAATGCAGACAACAACGCAGTCC
>CAIVDG010000051.1 GCA_903904615.1 uncultured Acidimicrobiaceae bacterium
TGCGCATCGGGACAATTGATTCGTGGTTGGTGTGGAAGTTAACGAACGGCGCTGCATTTGTGACCGACCCCAGTAACGCGAGTCGCACCATGTTGTTCAACATTCGTTCCATGGAATGGAGCGACGAGATGTGCGAACTCCTCGGAGTGCCACGTTCATCTCTAGCGGACGTTCAACCATCTAGTTCGCGCTACGGCGTCACCTCTGGTGTACCTGGCGTCCCTAACAACATTCCCATCTCGGGAATTGCAGGCGACCAGCAATCGGCATTGTTTGGACAAGTGTGCACAACACCGGGCATGGCAAAAAACACCTACGGCACCGGAAGTTTTGTTTTGCTGAATGTGGGAACCACGTGCCCCGATCCAACGGACGGAATGCTCACCACTGTTGCGTGGGACCTTGGCAACGGGTCTCCTGTGTACGCACTTGAAGGCGCCATTTTTGTTACCGGCGCGGCGGTGCAGTGGTTACGAGATGGGCTGGGCATTATTGCCAACTCATCAGACATTGGCGCGTTGGCCGATTCCGTTCCCGATTCAGGCGGAGTGTTCGTGGTGCCTGCATTCACTGGTTTGGGCAGTCCGTGGTGGGACCCGTATGCACGTGGAACCATCATTGGCATTACACGCGGAACAACCCGTGCACACATCGCCCGAGCAGTGGTCGATGCCATGGTGTTTCAAACTCGAGATGCCATCGATGCAATGACGGCAGCAGGCGGCGTTGCCCTGAACGAACTTCGCGTCGACGGTGGTGCGTCCGTGATGGATGCAATGCTGCAACGGCAGTCAAATGAATTAGGAGTTCCTGTACTGCGACCAACCGACCACGAGACCACTGCACTTGGGGCCGCTTACCTGGCAGGACTTGCAGAAGGCGTGTGGTCGTCCACCGACGAGATTGCATCAATGTGGCATCTGGACAAGAAGTTCACGCCGCAAGATCCAAGTGGACAACATGATCAGTGGCTGCGCGCAGTAGAACGATCACGCAAGTGGGCTGACTCCGCCCCCGACTAATTGTTGTGCTGCACTAACAATGCAGCACCAATGGCGCCTGCACGCTCGCCAAGCGATGCTGCAACAACACGAGGATGCGGACGCGCATCTGATGAATACAACGCTTTTGCAAAATGATCGGTCACAACCGTGAGATCTCCTGCAAAGGACTCCACTACTCCGCCACCAATCACAATGATTTCCGGGTCGCAAATGTTTGTGAGGCTGGCGAGACCAATAGCAATCCACTCGGCATAGGTGTCAATGACAGCTGCCGCAGATGAATCACCCGTGCGAAATGCTGCGAAGACATCTTCTCCGCTTATGCCGCCACTGAGGTGCTTCAACGCCGAGCCCGATGCATACCGCTCCCAACATCCCCGCAAACCGCACGGACATGGAATGCCATTGCGCTCCACCACCATGTGGCCAATCTCCCCAGCGAACCCGTGAGCGCCACGATGCAAAACATTTCCCATGACAATGCCGCCACCGATGCCGGTACCCAATGTGACCATGACTGCGTTATGCGCACCGCGTGCTGCACCCACTTGCCACTCACCGAATGCAGCCGATGTTGCATCGTTCTCCACATGAACCGCAATACCTAACGATTCTCGCAACGCAGGACCAACAGGCGTGTTGTGTGCACCTTTCAGATTTGGCGACGCACGCACAATTCCGTCGTGCGAGATGAGACCGGGAACTCCGATTCCCAACGTTGAGTCTCCTCCAAGTTCATGGAACATGGATTCCAACAACGCAACAAGATCAGAAGCGTGTGGCGTGGGATAGCGAACTTCAGTAAGAAGTTCTCCCGACTCATCGACGAGGACGCCGTGACATTTCGTGCCACCAACGTCGATTCCGACGTGGTTCACGACTCGGCGCGAGCCTTTAGTTCCTTGACGGCTTCAATAAGAATTCGCGCTTCAGCACGACGCTTCACGAATCCGGGAAGTGGCACAACAAGTTCAATGTCGAGTTCGTAGAACACTTGTGTTCCGCCGTCGACTTCTACAAAAGAGTACGCGCCGTTCAAAGCACGCATGATGTCGCCTTCCACCAGATGCCACGACAAACGTGCTGGTGCTTCGGAGTAGTCATACTCAAGTGTGTAGTGCGTGCTTCGACCTAATGCAGATGCACGATATTCAACGCGAGAGATTCGCCCTTCGGCATCGCGACCACGAACAACGGCCTCTTTGACATCCTTCGCCCACTCGGGATACCGCTCGAAGTCGAGAACGATGTCGACACACCGTTGCAGAGGTGCATTGATGAGTGAGGTCTGAGCAGCGCGATCAGTCATGACCATCATCTTGCCCGCTCGCGGGGTCCTGCGGGGGAACCCCCGTGGACTTCCGTACATTTCGGGGTGAAAAATCTCCGTGAAGGGCGCCCCACAGGCCATTCATACCCAACCCAAGTACGGGCACCAAAATGCCGAAAGCAAGGGTGCTCCCTGCTTTGCCGTCGGTTGTTGACCTCATGAGCGCCGTTGCCACGCCAATGACCACTTGGCCGGCAAGAACGCTATTCATTCGTACTGCGACAGATTTCGGAGCACATTTGTCGGTGAGAAAGTACAAAGACGCAACAGCGATGTTGTCGGTACGACTTCGCTGCACGGCCACCCAGTACCCCCACAGGAACACAACTACTCCAACGGAGAAGCACACAATGGCTACCGCCACCGCAATTGCTTTCCATGGTTGTTGGAACACGATGACCGATGCGAATGCCGTGATTGTGAACAGCGCAGTGAGCACCTCATTCACACGGAGAATTGCGGAACCTTTCACACTGTCCATCATTGCTCCACCTTCAACACGCCACCTAAACGGCGCGCGAGCACGTCGTAGTTGAATTCGGACAATGCACGGAGACGAGAAGCTTCGGCCATGGATTTCTTCAGTTCGGGCGTATCGAGAATGCGCACCAGACGTGCCGCCAGACCTGCTGCATCGGTGGGGTCGGGCATAACAAATCCGGTGATGCCGTCTTGCACTGCTTCTGCTGCCCCGCCGCTGTCACCTGCAATTTGAGGAACTCCACATGCTGCTGCTTCCACAAACACAATGCCGAAGCCTTCTTGCTCAAGGCCACCCCAACGGTTGCGACACATCATGGAAAACACATCGGCACATCCGTACAAGGCGGGCAAGTCGTCGTGCGGCACACGGCCTAAGAAGACAACTGGTGCAGAAAGTTCTTGCGCAAGCTTCTTCAGCCGCTCTTCGTCGCGACCCGTACTTGCAATCACCAATTTCAAACGCGGTCGGTGAGGCGCCAACTGTGCGACGGCACGAATAACCGTGTCGAAACCCTTGCGTGGAACAAGGCGACTAATTCCCAACACGATTTCGTCGTCGGCCGACAAACCAAACTTTGCTCGAGCGCCAACAATGTCGGCTGGTGACAACGGAACGAAACGATCGGTGTCGACGCCGGGTGGAACAACGGTGGTGGGCAGAGTTTTCCCTGCCGCATGGTGGCCTTCTCGTGCCGGGTATCCGCCTGCAGCAATGACATGATCTGCGCCACGCAATACGTGACCCAACACCTGCTTTGATAGCGGAAGTCGGCCTGGCACAGTGACTTCGGCTCCGTGCAACACCACCATGTATGGCAACGTCAACGCACGCCCCACCAGGCCCAAGGGCAACGCAGGGTCGAGCACAACAAAATCTGCACCAAAGTCTTTTGCCAACGAATTGATGCGTTGCACCATCCAAGGGTGTGGCAATAACACCGGTTCACGGGTTCGTTCAATTCGATATGGCTGTGCTGCATCGAATTCGCGCGCACCTTCGTGCGGACTGGTGAGGACAGCAAACGAGTCAGGCGGTAGTCGGCGCCACCACTCCCACAACAAAGATTGGATGCCACCAATTTTCGGCGGGAAGTCATTGGTGACGAGAAGATGCTTCATAAGGTGCCCCGTAAGGGTGGCAGATTCTGCAGTTCCGCCACAACCATTGGATGAGGGTCGTCCATGTGCAGAAGATGAGAGAGACCTAAACGAGCTGCTGCCCACACCGCATGGGCCCGCAACTCTGGGCGTTCGTGAGACAAATAACGATGCAACGTGTCCACAGTGTGAGGGTGAGACGCCTGGCCCACATTTCCCAGAACGATAAGAAGGTTGCGACGCACCCAGGTCATGTCTCGGTCGTGCACATACCAGCGATCGCATCGCGTATCGAGTTCTGTGTCGGACAGCGATAAGAGTTCCAGCACATTGACATGCGATTCCACAGCAGCAGGCGCAGGTTGTGTGCCGAACTTCTTTGTGGGTGGACACACCACCTGGCATTCGTCGCAACCATAAATTCGGTCGCCCAATGCTTCGCGATAATTAGCATCAAAAATTCCGGGCTTCTGCAACAACCACGACAAGCATTTGTTGGCATCAATAACCCCAGCGTCAACTATTGCGTTTGTGGGACACGCCGGGATACATCGCGAACATGTACCGCAACCATCGGGCACTTCTTCTCCGAGCGGCAAGTCGGCTGTTGTCACAACGCAACCGATAACAAACATGCTTCCCTTTCCGGGAACTAACAAGTTGGCGTTTCGGCCGTACCAACCAAGACCTGCAAGCCACGCAATTTCTCGGTCAACAATGGAGTTGTCATCGGCGAACACTGTTGCGCGATGTCCGTCGCGTCGAAGTTGTGCTGCCACCGCGGTGAGCGATGTCTTCAACAAGCCGTAGTGATCTTCCCATGCGTAACGAGCGATACGTGCACGCACTGTTCCGTCGTTCACAACGATGGGGTCGTCGTACGCGTAGGAACGCATGCCCACAATGACCGAACGTGCACCCTCTACAAGCAGCGACGGATTCGTGGATCTCTCGGGCCGAAGGTAGGTGAACTTCATTCCGTTGGTGAGTTCACGCTCTTCGCGATCGCGTAGTTGCTGAAGTGCGCGATGCATAACGCCAGATGGGGCCACACCCATCTCGTGAAGTCCAGCCTGATGTCCGATTTGTTGCAGTTCTGAAAAGTACTGCGCCCCCGATGGTGCGTCGGGTGAGACAACCTTGGGATTCTTGGGGACTGGGCTAACCGACGGCACGGTGCCGAAGCGTAGGCACCAAACCCGCCTGAGCGAGCAATCGAATGTCACGAAGCTCTTGCAGGTTCAAAACAACGGCTTCAGACTCTTCTGTGTCGCACAAAACACTCATCATGCAGTCGCTGCATGCATCGGTTTGGCGCATGATGCAGGTGTCGCACGAGATCATAAGAACAGGGCGTGACTGGTCGGGGTCCGGGGTGTGCAGTGATGCTTCCATGCCTCTACCCTCGCGAACGGGTGTGACAAGGTTTCGTCAGACGACGACAGCTCCGCGGGTATCGAGCTTCAAAATCTTGGTGTGGCCGTCAGCTGGAAGCTTCTCTGCCACCGCCTGAGCCATTGCTGGATCACACATCAGGGCCACTGTTGGGCCCGACCCCGAGAGCCATCCGCACCATGCCCCCGCCGCTAGACCCGCGTCTAATGCAGCTGCACATGGTGGCGATGCTGCCAAACGAATGCCTTGGTGAATGCGATCTTGTGTTGCTTCGCGCAGCAGCTCCACATTGCCGGTTTGTAACGCGGTGACAAACATGGCCGTACGCGCAATGTTGAACACAGCATCGGTCAACGCAATGGTGGGGCCAATTTTCCCGCGCGATTCATTTGTAGACGTAGTGAAATTCGGAACCCACATCACAAACGTTGGATCTAACGCAACTGGAACACGCACCACTTGCGATTCGGTTGCAATGACCACACCGCCATAAATAGACGGCGCCACATTGTCGGCATGGCCTTCCAATTCGGTTCCGATTGATAAGGCATTCGATGTGTTCTGAGACCACGATGCACCTTCGCGTTGCACCTCGGCTGCGATGATTCCGCCAACACGAACTGCACCGCTGAATCCCATGCCTCGCCCCATAGGAATGGAGTTGTTCACCCACACGCGACCCGAACCA
>CAIVDG010000052.1 GCA_903904615.1 uncultured Acidimicrobiaceae bacterium
CGACTCGAGCGATGAAATGAGAACAGTAAACGTGACTGCTGAAACCGAACCGTAGTGAGCCGCGATTGCTGCGGAGTTCACAATGTCGAGTTTGCCGAAAAGGCGGAGAAGTCCGAACGCGATGATGGGCGTGACGACTCCTAGTGCTAACGCCGCAATGAGCGGCTTCCAGATTTCTGATGGTGATGCCTCGGCGAGGGCTCGGCCACCTTTTATTCCAATTGCCAACAACAAGAATGTGGACAGAATTGGATAGAGCGACTCGGGGAGTCGGACTTCAAAGCGTAGAAGCGTGGCAACAAGCGCGACGATGAAGGCGATGACCGGCGCCGTGAGGAGATTGTCGGCGAGGGATGCGGCAATCATTTGGAGACTCGTTTTTTCTTGAGCAGGGGATAGATGATTTCTCGAATCTCATGCTCTGACTCGAGGGGATGGCGAAGTGGATGATCGAGATCAATCTCGTAGACATTGGTTCGCCCCACCTTTGACACCGTGACGTACCCGGCGTCAGATAACTCGTGAATGATGCGGTGGACTGTCCGTTCTTGAATACCAACTAAATCGGCAACTTCACTGAGACGTACATCGGGTTGTCGTGCAAGGCAAATGAGGACGTGCGCATGGTTCGACAAGAACGTCCACGACGGCTCATTTGGGGCCGAAGGTTTTGGGGGCATGAAATACATGATACGAAAATCAAGTATTTCATGTCAAGTTTTAGGAGGCGAGAACTCCAGCAAAGACCTGCCATGCCAGGAGGGACTTAGCGACGAAGCTGAGTCGGATGTACCAGCGTTCGCCATAGAGGTAGTCGGCCCATTTGCCCTGCGCCTTGTACTGCTTCCATTGCACGATTGCGAAGCAGTTGAAGAAAATGAACAGCGAGATAACGATGCCGTAGACGAAGCCCGGCACTGTCGTTTCGGGTGGGCCGTTGGGCGCAAACATGTTGATAGCCATCGCTATCCAGGGCACGGCACCGGCAATGCATCCGAACCAGAAGGGGAGAAGGTCGCCATCGCCAGGGGTGGTGTAGCGCTCTTGTAGCCAGCCAAACAGGATCATGCTGGCGTTTACTCCGAAGATTGCGAGGAGTGCAACAAAGTCAGCGACACCATTGAGTTGCAAAATGACGATGATCATTATCGATGACGACAATGAATACTCAACCCATCGATAGGTGTTGATGTGGTTGCGTAAGCCTTCGACGTACTTCGGAAACACAGACGGTGACGCAACAAAGAAGTGGAAAAACGCAGATAGCGCCATGAAGGCAGCGACCATGTACCCAATGTTCAAGTTGAGCAGGTTGATGGGGTCGGAGAACTGGCCGGTGCCGGGTGCTTCGGTGAGGTAGATGGCGTTTACGGGAAGTGATGCATCGTTGGAAAGCAGAACGATGGCAACCAATGAGGCGAGGTGTAAGACGCCTGCCCGAATGTTGAGTTTCCGCAGGCTGGTGTAGGTGTCGTCCATTCGGACAGTTTCACACAATTTCTTTCAGACGTGTGCGAACAAGCGATTGCAAGAGGCTTGCGTTTACTTTCCAGTCTGTTGGGACTTGAAATGTGTGTTTGTTGACGACCAAGCCAATCAGTTTCTTCTCGTGGGCCTCAAGAACATCAACGCTAAAAGGGTTAATAGTGAGGTGATTCTTTGACGCGGAGACGCCGAAAATTGATTGTTTTCCAACACGTAGAATTGGTTGATTCCATGCGATGACAAGTTCAAGTTGCGGGAACTTTGACTGAAGTGCGGCAAAGATGGCCTGCGAGGTTTTCGCGGTGGGAGCGTCGAGACTTTTGAAGTATTCCGCCGGCGTGGCGAATCGCTTCGACGTTGTTGAACCCCGCACGTACATCACTAAAGCGTTTGCGTGCGCCTGACTGAAGCCGTGTTCTTCTCGTAGGTAGGCGATCTGTTCTGGGTACTTCACATCGCCAAGGTCTTTGACGCGAGTAATCCATTGAGAGATCTTGCCCCCGTGTTTCTTTTCAATGGCGGGGAAGAACTTTGTGCGGTCGCCGTCCGATGTGGCCATGACTGCATGGTAGTGAGCGACTCGCTTGCTCCGAGAAGTTTCCGCTGCACTAGCGTGACGCTATGAACGTAATTGATGCTGTTAACAAGCGCCTCTCTGTCCGCCAATTCACCGACCAACCTGTGGAGCACGAAATGTTGCATCAGTTGGTAGTTGACGCAGCCCGGGCTCCGAGTGGCGGAAACGTTCAGCCATGGCGCATCTACGTCTTGGAAAAAGATGCGACAGACCGCCTTCGCGCAATCATTGCTGGGAATCCGGAGGTTGCTGAACCCGAGTACGACATCTATCCATCGGGTCTCACGGAGCCATATCGCACCAATCGCTTTGCACTCGGGGAACAGATGTATGCCAAGTTGGGAATTCCGCGCGAGGACAAGCCAGGACGTTTGCGTCAGATGGCTAAGAACATGCAGTTCTTTGATGCTCCGGCGTCAATGTTTTGTTTCATTGATCGTCAGATGGGTGCGCCACAGTGGTCTGACCTTGGCATGTACTTGCAGACCTTTATGTTGTTGGCCACCGAGCGCGGTCTC
>CAIVDG010000053.1 GCA_903904615.1 uncultured Acidimicrobiaceae bacterium
ACTAAGTCCACGTCATTCCGAGTGACGTAGCGACTAACTGCGCCGATACATTTTTCTTCGTGAAGAGATTGTGGAGCATCACCGCCGTAGCTATTGCCCTTTCGGCATGTAGTCAGTCGGGAGCTTCAACATCTGACACCCCTATCACTGCGCCGCTTGCCACAACCACAACCGCTGTCACCGCCACCACTAGTGCTCCACTTGTGAACCCACCATCCGGACAGAAGGCCATCGCGTGTGATTCCAAAGCCGTGAGTGCGCTGTACGGAGAAAAGGTCAAACTTGAAAAGTGCACCACCACGTGGGCATTCGGAGATACAGATCGTGATTCGTGGAACTGCCCCGACACCGGATGTGCCCACACTCGCCTCTTTCATTTAGAAAACAACACCTGGGTCAACACGGCGTCGTGTCAACGAACTCTTCCCCTCACTCGTTACACAATGAGTTGCTACATCCCCAATGTTGGTGCCGCCACTTTGGCGCAACTTCCACCAAGTGATGTTGCGTGTCTCATCTGGCCCGCTAACACCTTGTTGAAGTACACAGCAGAAACAGGATGTACACCGTCAAAGTCTGACATCATCGCCCAAATGAACGGTACGTGTACCGGCTACTACGACGCAGTGGAGTTTCCTGTTGAGAAGTGTGATCAAGGCCGCGCTGTTCGACTCATGCAAGAACGATTGAAGAAGGCTGGATACAACACCAACGTTGATGGGTACTTCGGTCCAAGCATGGCGAAGGCTGTGTACGACTTCCAGGGAACAGCAAAACTTCAACAAACCGGAATGATTGACCAACCAACCTGGCTGGCATTGGAACCAAACCAATCATCACTTCCAGGTACAGACGCAAACGCCGATGGAGTTGTTGGGCCGAACGAACTGAAATAGCAGTACGTTCGTCCTTCACAACACGCGCCCACCATTTATATGGTGATGTCATAGCGCCGTCACATCATTCCACCGACACATTTGATCGAGTTCTCGGCCTCTCTCATGTCACTGCAAGTGGAGTGGGCGTCATCATCGGGGCCGGCATCTACATCTTGATCGGACCTGCAACAGAAGGCGCAGGCGGTCTCGTCTGGCTATCACTGCTCACCGCATCAGCATTGTGTGCATTGACTGCTTTCAGTTACATGGAACTCACCAGCATGTTCCCGAAGGCGGGATCCGAACATGAATTCGCGCGACAAGTCTTCCCCGATTGGGTGGCGTTCACCACTGGTTGGTCAATGGCGGTAGCACTCATCGTTGCGTCAGCAGCTGTTGCGCTGGGCTTTGGGGAATACTTGTCAGAGTTTGTCTCGCTCGATGAGCGACTTGGTGCGCTCATTCTGTTTGCAGCAGTTGCAACTGTGGCCTTTAGTGGAATGCGGCAAGCAAAATGGTTAGTGCTTGTGCTCAGCACCGTTCAAGTAGGTGGGCTTTTGCTCATAGTTGGCGTTGGTGCTCATCACATTGGAGATGTCAGCCTGACAACCGGTAACGGATTCGCCGGTGTTCTCAGTGGTGCATCGGTCATCTTCTTCGCATACATCGGTTTCGATGAAGTCATCACTTTGGCTGAAGAAACAAAAGACCCACACCGCACAGTTCCACGCGCACTCATGTTGGCGCTGGTGATTTCAACTCTGCTGTATGTGCTTGTTGCAATCGTTGCAGTCAGCGTCTTGGGTGCCTCAACGCTTGCTTCTTCCGACCAACCGCTCACAGCGGTGATGCGTGATGCTGTGGGTTCATCTGCCGCGCGCGTGATTGGCGTTATAGCTTTGGCCACCACGGCAAACACCACGTTGCTCGCGAGCACTGCTGCATCTCGAATGATCTACAGCATGGGAAACACTGGTCAACTTCCCGGCAGGTGGGCAGTAGTTCATGAACGTAGTTCTCCCCGTCTTGCCACCGCAGCAGTGATTGGTAGTTCTGCCATTCTTGCAATGGTGGGCGGTTTGTCACTTCTTGCAGAAGCAGCAAATGCACTGGTGTACGTCATGTTCCTGGTGGTGAATGTGGTGGTCATCATGCTTCGCATTCAACGACCCAACGCACCGCGGCCGTTCAAGATTGCAGGAACCATCAAAGAAGTTCCTGTGTTACCCATACTTGGAATCATTGCCACTGTGGCCATGTCGGCACAGCTTGAACTGCGCCCCGTGCTCGTAGCACTTGCATTACTTGCATCGGGGACAACTCTTCACCTCATCGGACAACGTTTTTCAAGTACCCATACGCCACAATGAGGTAATGACCCCCGAAGCACAAGCCGCACACGACCGTGCTGTTGCTGCTGGGTCAGATTTCTACACAGACCCACATACGGGGCTGATGGTGATGACTTCTCTGTATCTCACTCGTCGCGGCTACTGCTGCAAGAACGAATGTCGACACTGCCCATACGGCGACGATTAGGTAAGCGCTAGTCGTTCAAACTGTTCTGCAGGCGCGTCAATCTCTGTTAATGCAACGCGCAACAGTTCTTCAGCATCTTTCGCAATGGAATCATTAATGCGATTCACCGACTCTGCGGGATCTTCGTAACGGTTGAACAACAACGTTTCGTATTGTTTTGCACTTGCCCAGAACGGCAACATGTCACCTTCAACAAATGGCTGACGAATAACAGGAATAGTGCTGCCCGGCATGTAGTCCAATACTGCACGACCATCGGGCATAGGCATCTTGTAATTGGGATACGCAGCAATGGGCATGGTGCTCCACCTGTTTGACCACATGGAATGCGGATAGTTCGTGCCATGTGGCCCGCGTGTGTAACGCCATGTGTCGGTGACTAACTGCACTTCCCTACCCCACACACCGGTTAACAACCAGTCACGCACAGATGTTGATTCACCGGTGAGCAACGGAACTAGTGATGAACCGTGTGCCGTGTGCGAAATGTTCGCACCAAAAACGTCTGCAATTGTTGCGTGAATATCGGTGGACGTTGTGAGTGCATCGTGCGTTCCGGGAGTAACTCCGGGCCATGCAACCAACATGGGAATGTGACCAAGTGGTTTGTACACCGGCACGCCGGGCTTGCCCCATACATCGCGGTCGTACGCGTCTTTGTCACCTAGGTAATGGCCATGATCAGTACACAGAATGACTGCGGTGTCTTTCCAACCATCTGTTTCGTCCAACGCATCAAGAACGCGGCCCAGCCAATGGTCGATCATGGACAACTTGCCGCCGTATTGCGCGCGCACCTGTTGTGCGTCACGCTCGGTGAGAATGCCCTCTTTCAACGCATCGATTGCATACGGGGGCCACACCAAATGCGGGCCTTCCCATGCATCGTCGTACATGTTTGCCCAGTACTCAGGAGTATCGAACGGCTCGTGCGGATCAAACTCATCAACAAACACAAAGAAACGTTCACCTTTTGCGCGGTGATGTGGTGCATCTTCACGAAGCCAACGCGCAGTTGCCTGCATGGTGCGTGGGCCAGGAAAGTCTTCTTCTCCTCGGAAGTATCCGCGTGAGTTGTCGTAGTGCGTATGTCCGCGACCAAACGATGGTGTTCCTAACCACGAAGGGTCTGGGCGCGTCTTCCACGGATCACTTTCGTGACCACGTTCGTATTCCCACGCAGTGAAATCCCCGTGGTAGTTCTCGCCACCTGCTTCAAACAAATGCGGGTGGTCGGTAATGAGTTGAGTAACAACACCTTGTTTGCGAAGTGACGCAGTGATGGGTTCTTCCCAGAGTTCAATAGATCCCCACGGCCGCCACAGGAAATCCCATGCGCCAACAAGAATGTCGTGGCGCGCTGGAATACAGGGCAATGACCCGGTGTGATGATTTGTGAACCGGACGGAGCGCGCAGCAAGACGGTCGATGTTTGGCGTAATGAAATTGGTTCCGCCGTAAGCACCAATTTCGTGTCGGTTCAAACTGTCTAACAAAAGAACTACAACGTTTTGTGGAGTATTCACTTGCTACCAACTCCTTCAAACACTGTGTTCAACCATGGAACAACTATTTCCAACATTGCGTCGTGACTCTTTGCAAGCAAATGATCATCACCGGGCATCACATGAAGGTCTCCGGTGCCGGCCATTGCCTTCACTACTTCACTTGCTTCAACGGGAAGAATTGAATCTGCATCGCCGTGGAACATCAGCAATGGTTTTCCTTGTAGACCACCGGCAACTTCGCACCCAGCCGACTGAGTTGCAAACGTCACTACTCCACCCACCATTTCATTCAGTCCAACACCAACTCGAACTGCAACTGCGCCACCGAAGCTGTGACCCATTAACACCACAGAATCTGCACCACTTCCCACAAGCAACTGCACGGCAGCTGCGGCATCGATACAACACCTGTCCATGTCATTTGGCTTGCGATAACTCATGCGAATTGACGGCACACCTTGTTGTGCAAGAAGTTCACCCACCTGGTGATACAAACTGTCACCGGGCCCCAGTGTTCCGCCCATGGCGCCACCCATCATGAGAACCGCCACATTTCGTGCCTTACCCGTGGGTTCGTGCCATAAAAGGGACAAAAGTCCGCGCATGGTGTACAACTCAAGTTGTCGCAACGTTGTTGACAATGTGGCTTGTTGGCTGGCAATCACGCCAAGCATCTCAAGAGGAGTCTGTGGGACGTCCTGACCATGACCACTCTCTGACATGCGATTACCCTAGTAAGTACATGACGAACACACAGTTGCCGAACGGGGTCCACACAGACCTTGAACTAGAGGTGGCAATGCGCATTGGTCGCGCATGGCGAGACCTTCGACGTGGCGCTGCGGCAAGCGATGTGCGTGACACCATTTTTGGTGTTGGTGGAAGCGCACTAGATCCGGGTCAGATGGACGCGCTTGATTTTCTGGTTCTCGTGCCCTCATGTCGCATGGCTGAACTGGCTGAGTATCTCCGAATAGATCCAAGTTCTGCCACTCGCGCGGTTCAGCGTCTCATTAAAGACAACTTGGCAGAACGCGTAGAGCACGAAGGTGACGGTCGCGTTGTTGCAATTGCCGCCACTGAACGCGGTCGAAAGATTCACGAGCAAGTTGCACTCCGACGTCGCGAACTTATTTATGGAGTGCTTGAAGAGTTTGATGAACACGAACAACATCAGTTCGCAGAATTTCTTGACCGTTTTGTTTCATCTGTAGACACGTATGTAGCAAAGAAGAAGCGCCGACGTCGTTAGGCCCCAGCACATGGAAGCGCGAGAGAAATTCACGAATGATGCGATGCAGTACGCACCGCAATTGTTTTCTACAGCGTTGCGCATGACACGAAACCGCGCCGACGCGGAAGACCTTGTGCAAGAAACCTTTATTAAGGCATGGCGTTCCTACGCAACATTCCAAGAAGGAACCAACTTGCGCGCTTGGTTGTTTCGCATTATGACCAACACGTTCATTAACAAATACAACGCGCAACAAAGACGTCCGCAGGAAACCGAGATGGACGAAGTTGAGGAACTGTTCTTGTTCCGCAGACTCGGGGCTTTCGATCAATCCAAGATGACCCAGTCCGCCGAAGACCAATTATTGGAGCTCTTCACAGACGACGAAGTGAAGAATGCCCTTGAAGAACTGCCCGACATGTTCCGGCTTCCTGTGCTTTTGTCGGACGTAGACGGCTTTTCCTACAAGGAAATCGCCGAAATGCTGGATGTACCCATCGGTACGGTCATGTCCCGCCTGCATCGGGGAAGAAAAATGATGCAGAAGTTGTTGTATGCATACGCAAAAGAACGTGGGCTCGTGGACGAGTCCCTGCTCTCACCACAGGAATAATCACATGGCCGACTGTCAAGAGACACTGAATGAACTGCATCGATACCTCGATGAAGAGCTTTCTGCCGAGCGTGTAGAAGAAATCATCGGACATCTCAAAGGGTGCACCGACTGCCAAGAGGCCTATGAATTCCATGCTGTTCTTCGCCAATCCATCCGCGAAAAGGCGCAGCGAGACGAAATCTCCGACGGATTCCTCGACCGCTTGAAGGAATGCCTGGGCGACGAAGTCATGGGCGACGACCCCAACTCATAGGTCGAGCAGTACCCCGCTTTCAGGCAGTACTGGCTACGCTTGAGCACATGTTCGCAGCGTATGTATGGCACTACTGGGTAGGTCTTGTCCTCCTTCTCGCAGGAGTTGGCGCAGTTCTTCAAGGCGTCGTCGGTTACATCACCAAGGTCAGCGCAAGCCGCTACCCCAACCGTCGCCAACGTCAAATACAAAAGAAGAAATAGACCACTTCTTCACTCGGCGCATCCACGCATGGACGCCTCTTTTTCTCTGAACTGCATCATGAGTGCGTGTTCTTTTCCCTCACCCGGAACTGCTGTTCATTGTGCTGTTTCCGGCGGTGCAGATTCGCTTGCATTGCTTCTTCTGGCGCATGAGCACGGTCTTGTTGTCACAGCACATCATGTGAATCATCAGTTACGCCCCGATTCGGCGCTGGATGTGAACGTGGTAAACGCCGTTGCTGAACCGCGTGGAATCACTGTTGTTGTTCACACCGTTACCGTTGATGACGGTCCGAATCTTGAAGCTCGCGCGCGCGACGCCAGATACGCCGTTCTCCCTGCCGGATGCATGACCGGCCACACCGCCGACGACCAAGCGGAAACTGTCCTTATTAATGCATTACGTGGTGCATCTAGTTCTGGCCTTTCAGCCATGCGACCCGGGCCAACTCGCCCGTTGCTGGCACTGCGCCGCGCCGACACCATTGCGGTGTGCCAAGCATTCGGCGTTGAACCCGTACAGGATTCCACCAACTCCGACCCTCGCTTCGTGCGAAATAGGGTTCGCCATGAATTGCTGCCCCTCATGGCCGACATTTCTCACCGCGACCCCACGCCCCTCCTCGCCCGAACCGCAGATCTCCTGCGCGCAGACAACGACTTACTGGAGCAGTTGGCAGAAGCCATTGACCCCACCGACGCCAAGGCAGTGGCCAACGCCCCCACCCCCTTGGCCTACCGGGCCCTTCGGAGATGGCTGTCAGACCCCTACCCGCCCGACCTTGCCACCCTGGAACGGGTGCTTTCCGTGGCCCGCGGCGAGGTTCTGGCCTGTGACATTGGGGAAAACCGACAAATTCGTCGGAGCAAACAGAGGCTCACCCTGCACAACCTGGGGTAGTTTCTCCTGCGGCGTAAATACGCCTACCTGTACTGGTCGAGACGCAAGGAGAACCGAATGCCCCCGAAGCTTCGCGGAAAATGGGCATTGGGAATCACTCCCCGGAACTTCACGTGGGTCATTAAGGACCGCCTCGCCATTTGCGAACGCCCGGGTGGCTACGGCGAGAATCACCGCCGAGTTCGTCGTCAAGAAGAAATCATCTGGCTGCGCGAAAACCATTTCGACCTTGTTATTTCCATCATCGCTGCGCCACACAACCTTCATGCCTACGAAGAGTTGAACATGCCGTATCGCCATCGCCCGTTAAGCGGCGCCGACGACACCGACGCATTCCTTCGTGCGTTCTACAAAGAACTGCACGACCTTCTTGGTCGCAACATGAAGTTGATGATGCACGCCGAAGAAGTGGGCGACCGCTTGTTGGGAATCATTGGTGGATACATCCGCTGGAGCGGAATGGTGGACGACCCATCACAGGCCATCATCATCACTGAACGTATTGGTGGACGCCAGCTCGACACGTGGGCGCGCGAACTCATTCTTAACGTTCACACTCTGCGGTAATTACTGCCACACTGGTGTCAGTATGAAAGGTCGTCGCATTCTTGTCACCGGAATGGGTGGCGAACTTGGATCACTTGTTGCGTCCATGGTGGAACGCACCGAGTGGGCTGGCGACATTATGGGCTTCGACGTAGACCCGCCACGACGTCACTTGTCTCGCGCAGATTTTCATCGCGTTGACCCCACTGAACACGATCGCATTGCAGAGTTGATTCACACATTCAATCCACACGTGTTGTTGCATGTTGGTGTGTGGGAACCACATGCACGCTTGGCCACAGCGCAAGCAGAAGAATGCACCGAACTTGTTGCAAAAGCCGTGTTTGACGCAGCACATGAAGTTGAATCGCTGGAAACAGTGGTGGTGCGCAGCGGTATTGAAATTTATGGTCCTGGTTCCTACTCGCCAGACATTGCGGTGGAATCGTCACCTATCAACCCCAATACCACCTACGGTCACATGTGCAAAGTGATTGAAGATCAAGCGACAGAACTTCGCACTGCACGCGGAGTGAACGTCTGCACACTTCGACTCGCACCAGTTCTGGGCGCACATGTTCCTAGCCCACTCGGTCGCATTCTTCGTTTGCCCGCAGTGCCGTATTACGGAATTGGAAATCCCATTTTCTGCGTTGTGGAAGATCACGACGCAGCAACTGCGTTCATGCAAGGAGCAGAACGAAATGCAGATGGAGTAGTGAACATTGTGGCTAACGGAGCCATCAGTATGTTGCGCGCAACATCTTTAGGTAAGCGAATTCCACTTCCATCGTTTGGCCCCGGCTGGTGGTTAGCAAAGAACACAGCTGCATTCGCTGGTGCACCAATGCCTGATCACGTTGCCGACCTTATTCAGCATGGTCGACTCGCAGCATCAAACGAAGCTGCGCACTTGTTGCGTTTTGCTCCGCGCCACTCCACCACTGAAGTGGTGCGTTGGTTGTATGAATGGCCCAGCGTTGAACGCATTCCTGCGAAACGACAGGTTGCGTAATGCCTTTTGCAGTTGCTAACGATGGCGTGCGTATTCATTACGAAATTACGGGCCTCACGAAGCGTGCACCGGTGCTATTGGTGCAAGGCCTTGGCGCAGAAAAGAACTCGTGGAACTTGCAACGTGCAGCTCTGGCATTGCGACACCGCACCATTGCGTTCGATAATCGTGGCGCAGGCAAGAGCGACAAGCCAGACGGCACCTACAACTTGGAGCAAATGGCAGAAGACGCAATTGCTGTTCTTGATGCAGCAGGAATTGAATCTGCGCATGTTGTTGGATTGTCAATGGGTGGAGCCATTAGCCAAATCATCGCGCTGAAGCACCCCAACAGAGTTCGTTCACTCACACTTGTTGCTACTGCGTGCAGAAACCACGAATGGCGTGAAGAACTGTTGCAAAGTTGGGCCGCCACAGCAGCAACAGATGGCATGGGCGCTGTAGGAAAAGAAGCCGCACGTTGGATGATTGGTCCTCGATCATTCCGTCGTTTGTTGCCCGCACTCGGTTGGATGGGACCACTGCAGTTGTTTAACCCTGCTGGTGCTTTCGTGTCTCAAATCAAAGCCATCCTTGCTACAGAGGGTGAAGAACTCACCAATGAATTAGAAAACATTGAATGTCCCACAATGGTTGTTGTGGGCAATCAAGACATACTCACGCCACGCGGCGACGCAGAAGAGATTGCGTCACGTATTCCCACAGCAGAACTGGTCATCATTAGTGGTGGCGCACACGGGCTTCACATCGAACACGCAACAACGTTTAATCGTGTGTTACTCGATTTTCTGAAGCGTGCCGAGAGAGTCTTTGTTCCGCACGGCGCAGCAGCAGTGAACGTCTAATGCGCGTCAT
>CAIVDG010000054.1 GCA_903904615.1 uncultured Acidimicrobiaceae bacterium
GTCACTGCAGCCGATCGCGACGGCGCCCGACGCCTGATGGTGGGCGGCGATGCGGTCACACCTACTCATCTGCAAGTGCGTCACATAGTGAACGTGAGCGACAGCGTTGTGTTTATTGCGAACCATCGCGACACACCGTGGATACAAGACGCTTGGTCATACAACACCACCAGCTCGACTCTTACTCAACTCACGGATGAACAGGGAGTGGTCTCTGCGTCAGGGAATACAGAACGCCTTGTGGTTCGCGTGTCCACCATGACAACCGAGCGCGCAGAGTTTCGCCTTCTTAATACTCCGCACCGTATTCAGTCGTTTGCAGAAACTCCACTTGTTCAACCAAACGTGCGCATTCAAGCCGTTGGTCCGCGTGGGATTCCCGTTGCGATTGTTTTGCCCAACGACGGTGCCACAACACAATTACCCGTGTTGTTTGACCCCTACGGCGGCCCACACGCGCAACGCGTTGTGGCTTCACGCAATGCTTACCTGTCATCGCAATGGTTTGCCGATCAAGGATTTGTTGTTGTTATTGCCGATGGTGTGGGAACTCCGGGCAAAGGCAGCGAATGGGAACGCGATGTTCTGAATGACTTGGCACAAGTAGTTCTTGACGACCAGGTAGAGATTGTTCGCGCACTAAACGATCTAGAACCACGAGCTGACACCACGCGTGTGGGCATTAGAGGTTGGAGTTTCGGCGGATACTTGGCAGCACTTGCTGTGCTGCGCAGGGGCGATGTGTTCCACGCTGGCATCGCTGGCGCCCCAGTTACCGACTGGCGTTTGTACGACACTCACTACACCGAGCGTTACGTGGGCAATCCTGCAATCGACGACACGTACTACAAGTCAACATCGTTACTGACTGATGCACACCTACTTGAACGACCACTACTCATCATTCATGGTCTAGCGGACGACAATGTTGTGGCTGCACACACGCTTCAGTTGTCATCAGCACTACTTGAAGCGGGAAAGCCACACGAAGTGCTTCCACTTTCTGGCGTCACACACATGACACCTCAAGAAGTAGTGGCTGAGAACTTGTTGTTGCACCAGCTTGAGTTCTTGAAACGCGCGCTGAGCTAACGAGGCAGGAATCCCGCAGTAAAGCGTGGCTTCTCTGCAAGATCAGAGTGTGTGACCACTCCGACAAAGCCAGCATCAACGAAGATGTCGAGTACCTGTTCGGCCTGGGTGTAACCCATCTCCACAATGAGCATGCCGCCTGGTGACAGCCATGTCACTGCCTCTTTGGTCAAGACACGGATGTCGTGCAATCCGTCGCTACCTGAAAACAACGCAGTGTGTGGTTCGTAAAAACGAACCGAGTCGTCAATCTCGGGATCATCGGACGCGATGTACGGCGGATTACTCACCACAACATCAATCGAACCCTGTAATTCATTCGGTAGCCCCTCACACCACGAACCATGCCCGAAGCGAGCGCTGGCAGCTGGTCGACCGATTCCCGCAGCGTTAGCGCGTGCCACATCGAGCGCATCTAACGACACATCCGTCATCCACACCTCAGCAGAACCCAAGGGAAGTTCTTGCAAGAGCGAAAGCCCAATGGCCCCAGAACCCGTACCGAGATCGGCAATGACATGTGGTGCGGGTCGTTTTGCAACATGGTGAATCACATGGTCAACAAGTAATTCGGTCTCGGGTCGTGGAATGAGAACGCGCGAATCCACCATGAGATCAAGATGACGAAAAGCCCAACGCCCCATCACGTACTGCACGGGTTCACCGTCTAGAACACGACGCACCATTGAATCGAGGTGCAAGCCAGAACGAGCACTCACCAACTCGGACAGTTCAGCAGTGAACTCAGCCGAATCACACCCGCTTGCTGTTTCACACAACCACCGTGCGACGACGCGATCGCCGACGATGTCGGCCGTGCTGTTCCACAACTCTCGCCACGTGATGTGGCCAGTTGCATCAGCCATGATCGGCTAATTGACGCGCACGCAAGTCTGCAGACAACGCATCGATAACCGGATCGAGTTCTCCGCTGAGCGCCGCCTGCAACTGATACAGCGTGAAACCAATTCGATGATCGGTAATGCGGTTCTCTTTGTAGTTGTAGGTACGGATCTTCTCACCTCGGCCGCCGCCACCAATTTGTGCGCGACGTTCAGCCGATGCGGCTGCTTCTTGCTCTTCTTGGCGCAACTTCAATAGGCGTGAACGAAGAACCGTCATTGCTCGCGCACGGTTCTGTAATTGGCTTCGTTCGTCTTGCATAGCCACAACCAAACCGGTGGGCTTGTGAGTGATACGTACTGCAGAGTCTGTGGTGTTGACGTGCTGACCACCTGCACCTGATGCGCGATACACATCTATTTGCAGGTCGTTATTGTCAATTTCAATGTCAACTTCTTCAGCTTCGGTCATAACTGCAACAGTTGCCGATGACGTATGAATTCGGCCTTGTGCTTCCGTTGCCGGAACACGTTGCACGCGGTGTGGACCACCTTCAAATCGCAAATGACTCCATGCATCGTCACCCTTGAACATGAGTGTTGCTTGGTTGATGCCGCCCATTTCTGAGTTGTCCGCCTGAATGGTTTCTACCTGCCAGCCTTTCTTGACCGCATACGACAGATACATCTCCATCAAGTCGCGCGCAAAGAGGTTCGCCTCTTCTCCACCTTCTGCTCCACGAATTTCCATAAGGACGTTCTTGCCATCATTCGGATCTGGCGGCAATAACAAAACCTTCAGTAATTCATCGAGTTCTTGCACTTTGGCTTCAGCAGCGGTTGCCTCGGCACGAAATGCCTCGCGCTCTTCACCGGAAGTCTCCGCCATGAGTTCTTTGGCCGCTTCTGCATCGCCCTTGGCATCGCGCAAATCGCGAATGCACTGAATGAGTGGCGTGAGCTGCTTGTACTTACGAGAAGCTTCGCGAAGACGGTTTTGGTCACCAAGAACCTCAGGACTACCCAGGCTTACCTCTAATTCGGTGTAGTCGCGCTCAATGGAGGCAAGCCGGTCATTCATGGGTACTAAGGCTACGGCTGTCGCCCCATCTATTTCTTGTCTTTGTAGACCTCTTGAAAGATGAATGAGCCACTTGATGACAAGTAATCAACCATTCCGAAAGTCCGCCAACGGCTGTCCTTATACCCATCGGCGTACACCACACCTTTTCGTTGGTCTACTTCCGGTGATTCGATGGTCTTTGTCAGGTTCTGGCCGTCGTCAATATCAACCCACTCCCACTCACACATGTTCACGCCACTCCATCGATGTGCGAAGAACGCGCCGTAGGTCTTTCCCCCTGATGCTTTTCGATCCTCGTAAGTCACGAAATAATCAATGACTCCGTCGTTGGTGAAGTCGTGGGAATACACCTTCATTGGAAGCTGCCCCTTGCCGCCCAATAACTTCTGTGAATCGTCGTTCCACTTGATGCCATCCCACCAATAGAACGTCACGCTGCCTTCGGTAATCAACATGGCGCGTACGCCACAGACACCTTTTGAAATTGCACTCACATCTTTCACTTCAAAAGACTGGATGAATTTCTTCCATGCTTTTGCCGCAGTTCCGGTAACCCACGGAACAGTGGTGGATGTTGCCGGCGGTGTGGTTGTCGTTGCCACGATTCTCGATGCATCGCTAGATCCAAGAGAGCATGAGGACAATGTGATTCCCATGACAATCAGAGTGGACAAGACGCGATTATTCATGGCGCCGAACAAAGTAGGTGAGGCACGTAATGATTTAGCGGATGACTATGAGACCTTATGGACGGTTTCGAATGGTGTATCTCAATTTGCGTGCTGTGATCTTCGTGCCATTTGGCCGAACTGTCTTGCCTGTTGCTAGCCACATGCGTGGCCATGTTGCTGTTGCAGTCAGTGTTGAATACCCATTGCGGACCGATTCAACGAGAGGCGCAGGAAGAACACAAGCTTTTCTAGGCGTGTACCACTTCCACGCGACTTTCTTGGACTTCTTGTTTGTTCCAAAGGGAGCAAACGTGCATGTGAAGGTCTTTGTTTTGCCAGCAACTTTGTATTTGCCAGCAATCTTCATCTTGATGATCCCGGCATAGTTCTTCATACGAATCTTTGGTTTGATTCCATTTCTTGCATCAAGAACAAAACCAACCTGGTTAGTGATAACGATGTTTCCGGCCGACAACGGCATGTAACCCACAGTGTTTGAATCGGTTTCCGCTTCAGTGGCTGGGTCAGAGTTCCAAGATGCAGCTAGAGCATCAATTGCGGAAGGCGGCAATGTCGTTGTTGTAGTCGGGCGCTGCGGCGGTTGCATGTTTTCGACAGTCAAATTGGTGAATGACGGACCGTCACGTCCTGCCGAGTCTTGAATCGCGGCGTTCGCAGTGGTGTTATCAACAACAGCTGGCGCTAGGTAGCTGATAGTCACAGTCATCCCATGAAAAATCACATTTGGAGCAAAATTGACTTGAAGAATTGAACCCACAGGTGTCAACGACGTCACTGGAACAGTGGCTCCGTCCACCTTCAGTTCGAATTGCGATGCAGTTGGAAGGGGTGTACCCAGCCAGGCAGAAAAAATAATTTGGATCTGATTATTGATGGCGACCAATTGTCCCTGCACAATCGGTGGAGCGGCACGAACCTCCGATGCAGTACCCACTGCTACGGAACCGATTGCCACTGCCATTGCGGTTAGCGACACCGTGAATCTCTTAAACAAACGCATGGTTATAAGTTATAGGCTCCGCCGTAGGCCTTCAGAACTCTGGAAGTAAACCAGAGTTTTCTAGAAGTCGAGGATGCGAAAAACAACGGCCATCGACGCCTGTTGGGCCATTTTTTGCATCGATTGCGTGAGGTCCTTTGCTCGAGCAACCACAACTATGTCCGCCACACCGTGCATATCCGCTGCATCTACAGCGAATGGGACAACATCAAGATCAACACCGTTCACAAAGACAGCCACTGCTCGCTGACCTTCCAATGTTTCGCCTACAGCCACACACGGAACAGGGTCTTTCAGATTTGTGCGCTTCACTGGCGGGTCTGCTGGCTGAAGCGACCCGAATCCCACAAGGGCTGGATTCGTCAGCGCGCGCCATCGATGTAAACGTTCAGCACCAAACTGATTGAACGGGTGCACCATTGCACCTGGTTCTCTGTGCACGGCAACTGCATCAATCACAGTTCGCAAAGCCTGTTCGGTAGGCATTTCGCCATGCACCATGGCGAACGCTTCGCGATCATTCACACCCATTCCCACTTCAAGGCGTGCTTCACCAGTCACCGCATCGTCAACAACGCGACACATTTCAAGACCGCGTACTTCGCCAACAACAATTCCGTGCTCCACTACTGCGTCTGCACCCGACGATGAGATGAGCGGCATGAGCGCAACATGCGACGCAGCCGGCTCTACAACAGGAAGCTGTGGTTCTGGCACAGCGGGAAGCAATGTCTTTTCGTCTACATGCCACACCGTGAGTGATGCGGAGAAGAATTGTGCGCGTCGGGCGACAACGCCTGAGTCACGCTCCACTAACAACTGAATGGGTCGTTCAAAACGACTTGCCCACGCGAGAGTTGCACCAAGTGAACGCGTGGCGTCACCATCGATAAGAACCCAGACGTCTTCGTCTGTGAGAAAAGCAGCGCCAGGAGAAAAGACTTCTGGCGTTCCCTGAGGATCAGACGTCAATCCCAAATGTTCGCGCACCAAGGCGCGCAACTTCAGGGAAAGAAGTCGTGACCGACGCTCGGCGTCGGCGGACAATTAGTCCTTCTTTGCTGGAGCGTTCTTACGAGCGCCGTAACGCTTGTTGAAGCGCTCAACACGGCCACCAGTGTCGACAAGCTTCTGCTTGCCTGTGTAGAACGGGTGGCACTCGTTGCAAAGTTCCAACGAAATTGGCTGGCCCTTGCTGCTGCGAGTCGTAAACGAATTGCCGCAGGAGCACTTGACGTTGACTTCGTTGTACTCAGGATGTGTATCGGTCTTCATGTCTCTGGCATCTCCTCGAAACGGACAGTGAAGTGTATCGGGCTCATGCTCGACCCCGCACAACGACCCGCTCGCCATTAGGGACCCGGCAAGCACCCCAGAGGGTGATTGTCATGGTCTATTCCCCGTCTCAATCACCGGAAACCGAAACCAGGACAGAACCACCCACTGAATAAGAGGAGCTATACCCACCGTGGTAGGCGTTATCGGCAATCGCACAGGTTGCATAGGAGCCATTTGAGGGGCTCGAATAGGAGCCCGAGGCCCCACGGCCACCCTCGTAGGCGATCTCTTTCGTATCGAAGAAATCGCTGTTGCTGCTGTCTTTGTCGTAACAGTTCAGGCGCATCCAAAGCGGCTTGCCCGATGTGTTGCCGGTGGAGTCACTCGTGGATACATAGGTCGTGACACCCTGCCCTGCATTCTGCACACAGAAGTATGTCCACTCGTAATCGTTGGTGTAGTTGGCAGCGAGACTGATTCGCTCACTGCCGCCTTGCTGGATAGTCGGACGGCCCGATGACCTACATTCGTCCAAGTCATCATCAACCTGCGCGGTGCTGCTGTAGTAGTTCCATGACAACTCTCTGAGTGTCGAGCCCGGATCACCAACTGGGATTCGATAAATGTAGTAACCCTCCGCAACGACTTCTCGTTTAGATGCGTCAGAACCCTTGAGTGAATATGTCGTGTACCTGTCGGACGCCGTTGACTCAAAATATGTCAACTCGTCTCCTTCTGCCTCAAAGAAGGTGGAGAGACGACCCTCCACGAGGCGGACAGATGCTGCATCCTTCTTTAGCTCACGCTCGTTCAGAATGACGTAGTCGTCAGACTTTGTCCCGTAGACAATTTTCGAACTCCTCTTGAGTGAGTGCTCATTGAAGAGATACGGATTTGGATCGCCTGAGGCAACAACAATTGCGTTGGAACTGCCATCGGTCGCAAGGGGTGCCGGCAAATAGACGATTTGGTTATCGCCACCATCTTCGGATGATCCAACAAGGTTCATCACTATCGCATCGCTGCCGCCGATTGAAAAGAAGTTGTTGTCGTAGATGCTGCCGAACTTTCCGTTCACTTTCTGTTCAAAACCGGACGAGAAGGTTCCAGTCAGAATCTGTGAATCTGTGACGATTACGGCGCCCCCCTGAGGAGAAACACCGATGTCGTTGATCACTGCCTGCGATGCAACAGGCTTTGGAGCCTTGAGGTCCGAACCGTAGTACTGGATGGTTCCAGAAGAGTCTTCCAATCCCTGCGTGAAGACAAGCGCTCCATCGCCATCAGGAGCAATTGCTCCGCCAGCCTTGAAGGCACTCGCGAGTACGGTGATTTCATAGGAGCCATCGACGTCACGCGCGACGGCGATATCGACCTTGGAGTCTGAATCCGCGAGGTCGTCAACCGTCACCAACAAGCTTGAACCGTCTGTTGAGGAGTCGAGGATAGACACCAACGTGTCATCGTCTCCGTAACGCCACAATTGTTTTCCAGTCAAGGTGTCGTAGACCACAACCTCGTTGTTTTCGGTCTTGCCCCACAGCACCGAACGATCTGCGCTGTACCTGTCGACTTGCGAAATCGAAATGTTGATCGGGGCCGCAGAGTTCCCTTCCTCATCAAGGTAGACAAACGATGTCGTAGTGCCGTCACGCCCAACTGCCGCAACGCGACCGCCGCCCACTGAACAACTACCCAACCCGACCCGCGTCGAGATTCCTTCGAGCGACACCTTGAAACAGTCCTTGTCGTCGGAAATGAACAAAGTCTCTTCTGACGCAACATAAATCCCGCTGCCCCCCTCTCTCGAACTGAAGAGGTTTACGGACTGCGCGGTTTCAATGTCCACCTTTACGAAGTCAACTGCGTCTTCGTCACTGCCTTCTGGATACTGCTTCAGCAGAATCGTCTTCTTGTCAATCGCAACGATGTTGGTTGAGTAGGACTCATCATCGTCAAAACTCCCGTACACATCGAATGATCCGAGGTCCTGTGACGAGAGCCGTGCACCGACGACTGCCTTGCCATCTTTCATTTCCACCGAGTAGTACGAGCCAGAACCCTGCGGGTCATAGGCAACGAAAATGTGATCGCGCTTGGCCGATGATGACCCGCCAAACAATCCCGTCACGACAACGACACCGATGATAAGAACGCCAACGGCTGCGAGCGCAGCAAACACCTTCTTCTTCTGTGATGCCGGTTCTGCAACTACGACTGGTGGAGGCAACGGAGCGCCTGTTGGTGCATCAGTTGGTGCATCAGATGGCTGAGCCGAATCAGGGTTACCGCCGGTATTGGGCGTGGTCTCTTCAGCGGATTCTGGACTATCGGTCATGACCAAATAGTAACTACTTGTTACTTCCAAATAACTATTGGTTGTCTACAACAATTACCTGGGGTCGGAGATCAATCTTTAAGCGCCAGGCGTCTTGGCGATTTCGGACAAGAACTCGTCGTTGGTGCCAAAGGTCTTCAGGCGGTCCATCAGCATTTCCAGGCCTGGGGCCGGGTTTCCGTCCTGGGCAAGGCCACTGAGTACTCGGCGAAGCTTCCAGACCAACTGGAGCTGCTTACGCTCAAAGAGCAATTCTTCGTGACGGGTGCTGGAGGCATCGACGTCGATGGCAGGGAAAACGCGACGTTCCGCAATGCGGCGATCGAGGCGCAATTCCATGTTGCCTGTTCCCTTGAACTCTTCGAAGATGGCTTCGTCCATACGGCTGTTCGTTTCCACCAGTGCGGTTGCCAAGATGGTGAGCGAGCCACCTTCTTCAACATTTCGCGCCGCACCGAAGAATTTCTTTGGTGGGTAGAGAGCACCGGCGTCGATACCACCCGACATGATGCGGCCACTTGCAGGAGCTGCAAGGTTGTACGCACGAGACAAACGAGTGATGCCATCGAGAATGATGACAACGTCTTCACCCATTTCCACCATGCGCTTGGCTTTCTCAATTGTCATTTCGGCAATGTGAGTGTGCTCGTCTGATGGACGGTCGAAAGTTGATGCGATGACTTCGCCACGAACTGTGCGGCGCATGTCGGTTACTTCTTCTGGACGTTCGTCAATGAGAAGAACAATCAATTTCACTTCGGGATTGTTCTTTTCAATGGAAGACGCAATGGTCTTCATGACCGTTGTCTTGCCGGCCTTTGGTGGCGACACGATAAGTCCACGCTGACCTTTACCAATTGGTGCAATGAGGTCGATGATTCGCGCAGTCATGTTGGTGGGATCACGAGGATCTTCCATGCGAAGTTTGTGATCGGGGAACAACGGTGTGAGGTCTTCGAAACGTGGACGATTCTTGGCCTTTTCTGGCTCTTGGCCATTCACTGTGTAGATCTCGAGCATTGCTGGGTTCTTCTCGTTGCGACCTGCAGGTCGCGACAAACCAGTGACATGGTCACCCTTGCGCAATCCAAATTGACGCGTGAGCTTCACAGGAATGTATGCGTCGTTTCGTGTTGGCTGATAACCGCCAACACGAAGGAAGCCGTAACCCTCGTCGCGAAGATCGAGGTAGCCCTCCACCTTTACGGGATCGTTATTGATGACTTCGTTTGATTCGGTTTCTACGTCGAAACGATCGTCGCCCTGTGGGCCTTCATCGCGACCGTTACGTCCACGACGACGACGGCGACGGCTGTTGCGCCCACCTTCTTCCCAGTCGCCACCTTGACGGTTTTGATTCTGGTTTTGGTTGCGCTGTTGGTTCTGACCTTGACCTTGTTGACGTGGTCCACGATCTCCGCGATCGTTTCTGTCGCCACGGTCGCCGCGATCACCGCGGTCGTTGCGTTGACCCCCACCGGCGGTCTTCAACTGATCAAGACGACCTTCATGTTGTGCAAGTTCAATTTCCCATTCGGCCAACGGCTCACCATCGTCACCGAGATACACAGTGGGTTCACTGTTCTGCTTTTGGGGCTTCTCGCCCTTGTCGTCGTTTGAACGCTGACGTGGCTCGCGTGCTGGCTTTTCGTCAGCCTCTTCGGCCTTGGCTGGCTTGGCGGCCCTGGCTTTGGCGGGGGCCGGAGCAGCACCAACGCCAGTCTTTTCGAGGATCTTCTCTACAAGCACCGCTTTTGTTGCGCGTGCGGGAGCCTTCACGCCGAGTGCATCGGCGATGGCCATTAACTGGTCCTTGTCTTTGGATTCAAGTGCGGACTTCTCAAGGGCTTCTGCAGCCATGATTTCCTGCTTTCCTACGGCCTTTTCGTGACCGAATGAGGGGCTTACGTACATGCACCGAGGCGCGTGACGCACTGGGGAATCTCGACCCCCCTCTACGAGGGCGGGGAGAACTCGGACAACCGAGCGACCATCACCATAGCCTTCAGATGTCAGAACTGCAACAACCGGGGGCAACCATGGGCGTCTTTATCCCACTTGATTACGACATTTCCCGAATCAAGAACGCCACTGAAGTACGTGTGGTGGAGAACCTTCGTGACAGATTGTCCGACTCGTGGCACATTATTCCCAATCTTGATATCGCGAAAGAAAATCGACCATACGAAATTGACGTCCTTCTCATTCACAAGGAATACGGACTCATCGCTCTTGAAGTGAAAGGTGGGCCCGTAGAAGTTCGTCAAGGGCAATGGTCGCGACGACATGTCCCGTTTGATGTTGCACCACCAAAGCAGGCACAGAATGCCGCCTACGCCCTCCGTGATGAATTAAAAGATTCGGACGAGTCTCTTGAACATATTCATGTCGCACACGGCTTAGTTCTTCCTGATGTTGTTTCTGTTTCAAATAGTGACATCATCGATATTGAGCGCAAACAACTCTTCCTTCGCGAAGATGTTGAGAACTTCAAGGACCGGGTGATTGACCTTGCCCTCATGTCGCATAGATCTCAGCCTCTGACAGATGTGCAGGCAACGGCCATCATTGAAAAAGTTCGTCCAGATATTGAGTTTGTCTGGGACCCACAATCACAGGCGCGAAACGCTCGTATCTCACTTGATCGAATTATGCGCGAACAAACTCGAGCGCTCGCAACGCTCGATCAAAACCAAAATGTTTATGTTCAAGGTTCCGCAGGTACGGGAAAAACAAAACTTGCACTGCAATGGGCGCGCCGTGCTCTGTCCCGCGACGACTCCACCATCATCACGTGTTTCAACATTCCCCTGGGTCACTACATCGCATCTCAATTCGGTGAACTCGACGAGATTTACGCCGGCTATTTCGAAGACATTGTGGCGAAATTGCCTGGTCTTCCTCCGCTTCCCGCAAAGCCCACAGACCCAACACAACTCGAGAACTATTACGGTCTCACTCTTCCCCGTCACATTTTGAAGAACATTGACAAAATTGAGATTCGCTTTGACACAGTCATCGTGGATGAGATTCAAGACTTCCACGCCATGTGGGTCCATGTACTTCTTGCACTTCTTCGATCTGACGGACCCCGACGATTCCTCACTGTCGGTGATGAGAAGCAAAACCTTCACGGACGCGAAGGCGTGCAAGCAGTATTGGCATTCCGACCCACGCGCGCCGAACTTCGTACTAACTGTCGGAACGCTCAACGAATTGGCGAATTACTTCATTCAATGGGCGGTGCCGAAGTGGCATCTGCCAGTCCCGAGGGCGAAGTGTTCGTCATTGAAGCGAACACAATCGAAGAAGCTACTGAAGCAGTGATTACAGAAGTACAAGAGATGCTCCACACAGAAGTGTGGGATGCAGACCGCATTCTGATTGCAACCATCGGACAAAACGAACGTCAAGCACTATTGGCCGCATCTACTGATGCTCTTCGTTTCACATCGTATGAAGAATCCGCTGAAGGAACCATCACTTGCGAAACTGTGCACCGCGCCAAAGGTTTGGAATATGACGTTGTCGTACTGGTTGCACCACGAGAAGACGTTCGCGATCAATTGATGTATGTGGGAGCCAGCAGAGCCATCACGCGTCTTGTTGTGATTGCCCCCGCGCCTCTCTTTGCCCGAATGGGAATCGCATAAATCTCTTATTAGGTAGTAAATACCTTTATTGACACACCCCGCTGTCACACTGTCTCCATTCACCCAAAGGAGAC
>CAIVDG010000055.1 GCA_903904615.1 uncultured Acidimicrobiaceae bacterium
GATGCCGCCACGTTTGTTAGACGAACCCTGTCCACCCGTGGGATACGGCGCAGAATGTATTGAACACGAATTGCGCAACTACAACGGCGCTACCGATTTTGGGTACGTGGACACATTGAAAGAGTTCGGCGGTCCGTGGGACTTCAGCTCTGGTGGAATGGCCAAGGCCTCGAATCAATATGCCGCCATGCCGTCATTGCACATTGGTTGGTCGTCGTGGGTGGCGTTTGGAATGTGGCCGTTGTTGAAGCGACGATGGTTGCGCGTTGCGGCGCTGTTGTATCCGGCACTCACCTTGTTCTGCATTGTGGTCACGGGCAATCACTTCTGGCTCGACGGCGTGGGTGGTCTTGCAGTGTTGGGTCTTGGATTCTTTATTGGTCGCAAGATGCACACGTGGAATCAGAATCGACTTGATGCAAAGTTTGAGATTTTGAAGAGCGGGCACCCGTCTGCGGGCACTCTTTAGAAGCTGTGGTAGCCGCCGTCAATAGTGATCACATCGCCTGTGTGATACGCGCTGGCATCGCACGCCAAATACACCGCTAACGCACTGAAGTCGTTCGGATCTCCCCACCGTCGCATGGGCACACGCGGCAACACATTCGCCACAAACTTGTCCCACCCCAGCGCGGGAGCTGTCATTTCGCTTTCAATCCATCCGGGAAGAATTGCGTTGCTGCGAATTCCGTGTCGCGCGTGTTCCACTGCAATTGCGCGCATCATGGAAATGAGTCCTGCTTTCGATGCGCCGTAGTGCTGACCACGTTGTTGTCCGAAATAGGCCGACCCCGATGTGGTGAACACCAACGACCCGCCGTCGCCACGCGACACCATGTGCTGCACCGCAATCTGTGCGGTGTAGAACGCACCGTCCAAGTTCACACGCATCACGCGATGCCATTCGTCATCGGTCATGGAAACAAAACTCTCGGCTTTGCCGCCAACGCCTGCGTTCACGAAACACGAGTCGACTCGACCAAGGGCATCCAGAGTTGCGGCAAACGATTCAGTGACTTGTTGCTGGTCACCCACATCGCAGATGAAGTCAGCAACCGTGACGCCCATGTCTTGAAGTTCGGCTCGAGCCATGCGGTTCTTCTCGGCCGATGTGCCCCAAATGGCGATGTTTGCGCCCTTGCTAGCCAGCCCTCGAGCCATCCCGAGGCCAATTCCGCCATTTCCTCCGGTGACGAGAGCCACCGTGCCCGACAGGTCAAATAAGTCCTTCATACGACCTAGACCGTAGCCTTATATGCATATGGCGCTTCTCGACAGCATTCACGAGCCTGCGGATCTGCGCCCTTTGACCATTTCCCAACTCGATGAGCTGTCTGGTGAGATTCGCGATTTCATCGTGAACGCCGTGGCAGAGACCGGTGGTCACCTGGGGTCCAACTTGGGTGCCGTGGAATTGTCCATTGCGTTGCACCGAGTATTCGAGTCCCCCACCGATGCCGTGTTGTGGGACACCGGCCACCAGGCGTATGTGCACAAGATTCTCACGGGTCGTCAGTCGGGGTTCACAAAGTTGCGCCAGCACGGCGGCATCTCTGGTTACCCCAGCCGCGAAGAAAGCCGCCACGACTTCATTGAGAACAGCCACGCCTCCACTGTGTTGTCGTATGCACATGGTCTTGCCGTTGCGCGCGATGCGGGAGTGAATCAGTTCCGTCACATTGTTGCGGTCATTGGTGACGGATCCATGACGGGTGGCATGGCGTACGAGGCGTTGAACAATCTTGGTCATTCAAAGAGTCGCGTCATCATTGTGTTGAACGACAACGGCCGTTCGTATGCACCCACCATTTCAAACCTGTCGCATGGTGGTGCAGTGTTGTCTGGCGATGTCACGGGTGAAATGCCGCGTGTGCAAGAACGCAAACTGATGGATCGCGCAACCGGAAAGTTGTCTCGCAAACTCACCGACATTCGCTTGAACCCTGTGTATGTGCGTCGTCAACGCAAGTTCGAAGCATTCATGCGCGACTTACCACTTGTTGGCAAGCAAGCAGAGTCTGGTGTTGAAGCGTTCAAGGCTGCGGTGCGTGAGTTCTTGCAGCCACCATCCTTCTTCGAAGCATTGGGTGTGCGTTATGTAGGTCCAGTCGATGGGCACGACATCGCAGAGCTGGAACGCGCGTTCACCGCTGCACTAGCGCGTGAAGACGAAGGACCACTGGTGGTGCATGTACTCACGCAAAAAGGTCGTGGTTACTCCCCCGCCGAAGATGATGATGAAAAGCATCTGCACGACACACCAACGTTCGACCCCATTGACGGCCCTGCCAAGTCCGCGCCATCTGGTTTCACTGGTGCGTTTAGCGAAGCATTAGTTGCTGAAGCAAAGAACGACCCACGCATTGTCGCCATTACGGCCGCCATGCCTGGGCCAACTGGTTTGTTGGCATTTCAAGAGATGTTCCCCGACCGTTTCTTCGATGTGGGAATTGCTGAACAACACGCCGTGACAGCCGCGGCCGGAATGGCAATGGGTGGATTGC
>CAIVDG010000056.1 GCA_903904615.1 uncultured Acidimicrobiaceae bacterium
AACGTTCAACACGACATGACCCGTTGTGCGCTCAACTGCGTCAACAAAACACTGCTGCACTTCTTCGAATGTTCCGAAGTAATCAAGATGGTCTACGTCGACATTGGTGACAATGAGATGCGACAACGGCAACACATCGAGTGTGCCATCGCTTTCGTCCGACTCAAGAACGAAGAGTGATGACGACCCTGCACGAGCGCCAATTCCCATTCCGGGGACCTCTGCACCAATGATGCAGGAAGGATCTTTACCGACGGTCACCAAGATGTGGGTAAGTAATGCCGAGGTCGTGGTCTTGCCGTGCGTGCCCGCTACTCCGACGGATTCAAGAGACCTACACAGCGATGCCAAAAGATCTGAGCGATGCCGAACCGCAATACCTTCATTGCGTGCAGCGACAAGTTCCACGTTGTTATTCGGAATTGCAGTGGAATAGACCACCACATCTGCACCGTGAATCAACGCGGCATCGTGGCCAATGGTGACAGTCACTCCAGCATTCGTGAGTTGTTGCGTGACAGCGCTGGCCTTCATGTCTGACCCGCTGACGGAATGCCCCAACCCCTTCAACAGCAGAGCGAGCGGGCTCATGCCCGGGCCGCCTACTCCAACGACATGACACTTCCGAGGCGAAGAAAGATCGATGAGACCTTCAGAGTGGCGACGGGGTGCACGAGCGGACATGGGAATCCCATTGTTTCACGCTGACTAGGTCAACGAGCGGCGTTCGTAATGACGCCCACAAGCGCCGTACCCCTGTGCAGCGCACCCTTGTCGCGCGATTTCATCGCCAATTCGCGACGTTTCTGTGGGTTTTCAAGCAATGCACGGACCGCAGCGACAACTTCGCCAGATGCACAACCACTCTCAGGAACCAAAATTGCTGCGTTGTCGGCGGCCAACCATTCGGCATTCAATTGCTGGTGGTTATCGGCCGCACCAGACCACGGGACAATGACAGATGCAAGCCCAATAGTTGCCACCTCGGCAATGGTGCTGGCCCCTGCACGCGCAACAAGAACATCGGTAGCCGCATAGATGTCGGCCATACGAGAGTCGTACCCCGTGCGGATGTACTCCACAATTCCCGACGGAACACTCGGTGCACTCTCTTCATTTATGAAGCGCTCGCCACAGATGTGAAACACCGCAACGTTGCCCACGGTTGCACACGACTCCAAAAGCGAGGGAACAACCGAGTTCAAGACGCCCGAACCCAATGAGCCACCCATGATTGTGAGCACTGTTGCATTCACGGGAAGACCAAGTGCCACACGTGCAGCCTGTTGCTGACTCGCAACATCTACATGGCGAAGTGCCGAACGAACAGGTGCGCCCGTCACTGTGGAATGAGGCAACACAGTTTCGGGAAATGCCACCGCACACGCAGTTGCATGTCGTGCCTGTTTGCGGGTGGCAAGCCCTGGAATTCGGTCGTAGCTGACACACACCAAAGGAATTCCGGCAGCTATCGCTGCTGCAGAGATGGGTTCACTGGCGTATCCACCCACCGACACCACAACACGTGGATTCCACCTGCGCAACAACTGACGCGCAATCAGCCGGCTACGGAAAAGACGAAATGGAAGCATGATGTTCAATGCAATGTTGCGAAGCGATAGTGACCGCTGCAGACCAGAGATAGGTAGAAATTCAGTGACCACGTCACTGTCTTTCATGATGCGCGTTTCTATGCCGCGACGTGCGCCAACGTATGCAAGATCGTTTGCGTTGTAGCCCGCCTCTTGCAGCAGTTCAATGATTGCGAGTGCCGGCATGACGTGACCACTTGTACCGCCGCCCGTTACC
>CAIVDG010000057.1 GCA_903904615.1 uncultured Acidimicrobiaceae bacterium
ACATACGCCCGGGACCTCAATTACGACAGCATCGTCATTGGTCTTGGCGACCAGCCCTTCATTACCGCCGATGCATGGCGCACCGTGGCACACACCGATGGCCCCATCGTGGTGGCCACATACGACGGCGTTCGTGGCAACCCCGTCAAACTCTCGAAGGCAGTGTGGGACGACTTTCTCGCACTCACCACAGAGCCCGATGCGGGCGCGCGAACACTCATGCGCATGCGCCCTGAACTCGTTCGGGAAGTAGCCTGCAAGGGCGTTTCCGCAGATATTGACACCCCGGAGGATCTCTCGCAATGGACCTGAACCATGAATTCACTGTTCCCGTGCCCGTTGAAGATGCATGGAAGATCCTCACAGACGTAGAGCGCATTGCCCCGTGCTTGCCCGGCGCAAAACTCGAAGACATCTCCGACGACACCTACAGCGGTTTCGTGAAGGTCAAGGTCGGACCCATCCAGGCACAGTTCAAGGGCCAAGCAAGTTTCGTTGAACTCAACGAAGGTGCGCACAAAGTTGTGTTGAAGGGCGAAGGCCGCGACACAACGGGCAAAGGAAACGCAGCCGCACTCATCACCGCGCAACTTGTCGCCGAGTCACCAACAGCTACAAAAGTCACCGTGCACACCGACTTAAACATCACCGGCAAAGTTGCTCAGTTTGGTCGCGGCGCAATGGCCGATATCTCCAACAAGTTGCTCGATCAATTCGTCGCCAACTTGAACGGACTCATTGCCACCAGCAACCAACCAGCCACTGCAACTGGCGACGCTGCACCAGCACCAAGCGCACCACAAGAAGTAGAAGCACTCAACTTGTTGTCAGTTGGCGGTGGAGCCATCTTGAAGCGCGCTCTTCCTGTTGTGGTAGTCGTTGCCGCTGTCATCATTTGGCTCGTCGCAAAATAAGCCATGCATCTCGCCGGTGAACCGCCGTCGGCGACAGACAGAGACGATGTCACGCGCCTCATTGGCCGTGTTCCCCAAGGTGACTTTCGCGTTGTGGTCCGCGCAAAGAACAACGAACCAGTAGTTCTTCTGAATGCACCGCTGCTTGACGACGGCACACCGATGCCTACTTTGTATTGGCTCGTTGGGTCTGCCGAAGTGTACGCAGTCAGCCAACTAGAAGCCGACGGTGCCGTTGACGAAGTGGAAGAACTCATCGGACTCGACGTCATCGATGCCATTCACGCCTCGTACGCCCAGCGCCGCGACTCACTGATTCCCACATCCCACACGGGACATCGCCCATCGGCAGGTGTTGGTGGAACACGTCGTGGCGTGAAGTGTCTCCATGCACACTTCGCACATTGGCTAGCCGGTGGCAACGACGCAGTTGGCGAATGGGTGGCACAACAACTTGATGCACAAGGTACAGAACGAGCAGAGCGCATATGAACATTGCAGTCATCGACGTTGGTACTAACTCCACCAACCTTCTCGTTCAAGACGCATCTGGCAACGACATTGTTCGCACTGTTGCAACAACACGCCTCGGCGATTCGTTGCACAACACTGGGTTGTTATCCGCAGAAGGAATTGAACGCACACTCTCCACTATTCAGACACACGTTGCATCGGCCCGCCAGAATGGCGCCAACCACATCGTTATCACCGGAACCGCTGCATGTCGTCGCGCACAAAACACACATGAATTCATCACCGATGTACAGAATGCAACAGGTCTCACCGTTGAAGTTCTCTCTGAGAAAGATGAAGCCACCTACGCATTCATGGGCGCATTATCGGGCCTTCCCGAAGTGCTCTCCCCCACCCTTGTCATCGACATTGGTGGCGGCAGCACCGAATACACGGTGGGAATTCTTGACGCTGAAATGTCGGCCAGCATTCCATTCGGTGCCGTTACCGGCACCGCATCCCACACAGGGACTGGTCGCCCGAAACCAGAAGATCTCACCAACCTCATTGGCGCAGTCTCCGATGAACTCGAAGAACTCGGCCGCGAAATTCCCGCACTCGCATCTCCCTCTCGCGTCATCGGAGTTGCGGGCACCATCGTCACAATGGCCGCAGTAGAAATTGGACTTGCAGAATTCGACAGCACTGCACTTCATGGCTTCGAGCTCACACGCGATGCAGCCGAAGACGTGTTCCGCACGCTGGCCACCGAAACCTTGGACGAGCGAAAGTTAAACCCGGGTCTTCCCGCCGACCGCGCAGACATCATTGTTGCGGGATGCTGCATTTTGGTGGCCACCATGCGCCGCTTGCACCTGGACTCCATCATCGTGTCCACGCGCAGCCTGATGGACGGCATCGCCAGCCGTGAAAGACTGAAGCCATGACCGCCATGCACCCAGCCCGGCCAACCAGTGTTGGCTTGCGTCTGTACGGACGTCGTGTGGTGTTGCGCCCATTAGTTCCCCAAGACTTCACGGGGTGGAGCGAGGTACGTCGCCGTAACGGTGAATGGCTGACTATGTGGGAACCACAGAGGCTGTCTCACCACCCCGACCCAGAAACAAATCGCGAAGTGTTTGCGGCACGTTGTGGCGCGCGCGACCGTGAACGACTTGCCGGAACACAATACGCCTTCGGCATTTTTGTGGACGGTGCATTTGCTGGCGAGATCAACTTGAACAATGTTGTGCGTGGCGCATTTCAATCAGCCACCATCGGCTACTGGATAGACCGCGCACGAGCCGGACGTTCACTCATGAGTGAAGCAGTAGTGGTGTTGTCTCAGTTCGCTTTTGAAGAACTCAATCTGCACCGCATTGAGGTGTGCATCATTCCGCGCAACCAAAACTCTCGTCGCGTCATGGAGAAAATCAACCTTCGCGAAGAAGGAATTGCAGAACGATTCCTCGAGATCAATGGCGTGTGGGAAGACCACGTGCGCTACGGACTCACTCGCGAAGAGTGGGATGCCCGACGCGCCGAACTGTTCTCTGACTGGATGAACTAATTAGCCCAGCGCGTGCCACGCAAGTGCACGCTGGCGGCGAACAGCTTTGCGCCGTTTCCAGTCTTTTGTCTTCCAGTGCTTCAGCGGTTGACGACGGCTTTTCTCTTTTCCGCGTTCCGCATCGTGATGATGCACTGGTTTCCACGCCTGACCCGGCTCAATGACATCAAGTGGTTCAGTACCGTGTTGAACGGCATCCACCACAAGGTGTAACTCGCTGTTGACCCGATGCCGTTCATTGTGAGCATGTGCCCTCAAATCGGCGCGCGGTGCAGGAGCAAGGTCCTGATTGCGATGTCGTTGACTCATCGCTGCCTCCTTCCGGAGCCCGGGGGCTCCAAATGGTTCCCTAGTTGGCAAGGTACTCCTGCATGCAAGAGATGTGAAGGCAATCAGGTCAGATTTTTGTCCACAGAACTTTGTTCTACGACACGCGAAGATTTCGCGCTACCGCTGGCCCATCCGTAATGGTGCGCAACGCAACACGGCATGTTCCCGAACGCATGAAGTGAACTTTGGTTCCACCCGATGTCAGGCGACACACACGGCTACTCCCCGACGACACTCGCCATTTCAACGACAAGTCACCGCCCATCTTTGCAATAGATGAAACATCTACGTAACTGTTGGCCCGAAGGTAACGAACCTTTGGTGCGGAGTACCGCGGAGTAGCGATTCCTTCACCCAATGCATTCACAGCTTTCACAACAACGCTGTACTGAGCACCCACGGGCAAATTTGTGAAACGCGTACTGGTGACTCCTGGTCCAACAGTCACCTTTTTCACCACTTTGCCGTTCCGAACAAGCGCAACACGTGTTGATGTAAGAGGCGATCCACCATCACACGGCGCATCCCACGACACCCCAAGCGAACTTCCACCCGTCGACAGCACAACGTTCGATGGCTGGCCGGGAATGCCAGCCACCACAGGTGCCGTATCAACAAACAACAACCTGTTGGCTGTTTGCGCATCGAGCGCAGCGACGACGCCTGTGGTTGCCCGAGCCACAATTGCATCGGAAATATCG
>CAIVDG010000058.1 GCA_903904615.1 uncultured Acidimicrobiaceae bacterium
AGCGACCTTTGCAAAGTCGACTGCACCGCGTACTGAAGAGCCAACACGCAAATCGCTGTGCGAACGCGTGCGACGGACCACCGACACCGCTTTCTCTAGCCACGACGCATCGACTGCCGCTCCGTCGAGATTGCGCTGCACGATGGCAACTTCTTCTTCGGCGGTTTGATACGACATTGCTACGCGACACACACGGTCGTAGACCGCGCCAGAAATTCGTGCAGTGCCCACTGCGTCGAACGGGTTCATAGCCGCCACCAAACGGAAACCCTTCGCAGCAGCAATGCGGCCCAAGCGAGGCACATTAAGTTCGCCTTCGCTCATGACCGTGATGAGCACGTTCAATGTCTCTTCGGGGATGCGGTTGATTTCTTCCACATACAACAACGAACCATCGCGAAGTGCGCTGACCAAGGGGCCGTCGACGAACACAGAAGGGTCATAGCCCTCGTTCAAAACCCGAGCTGGGTCGAAGTGACCAACAAGACGGGCAGGTGTGAGTTCGGCGTTTCCTTCGACAAACTCAAAACCAATTCCTAAACCTTGCGCAACAGCACGAAGCAATGTTGACTTTCCGGTTCCTGGCGGGCCTTCCAACAAGACATGACGGTCTGCCGCAAGAGCCGCAAGAACCAATTCAAGTTCACGACGACGGCCGACCACTTGCGTGGTGAGCGTATTGCGGAGTGCGGATGCGTTAGTCATTAACGATGACGCCGCGAATGTTCACGCCGTCGCGCATTGCTTGATAGCCCTCATTGATCTCATCCAGTGTGTACCGGCGAGTGATGAGTTCATCCAACTTCAGATCGCCCACTCGATACATGTCGAGAAGACGTGGAATGTCTGCACGAGGATTCAGGCTTCCGAAGATGGTGCCCTTCACTTCTTTGTTCCACATTGCAAGTTGGAACAAGTTGATGTCGGCAGATGTTTCGTGCATTGGCGAGATAGCAGTAACAACACATGTGCCACCCTTGCCCACCATTGCCATTCCCTCACCCATCATGTCGCCATGAAGAACACCAGGGGTCATGATGACGCGGTCTGCCATTTCGCCCCACGTCAGTTCGTTGATGTGCGGAATTGCTTCGGCCATTGACGCGAACGTATGTGTTGCGCCCATCTCCATCGCCTTTTCACGCTTGAACTCAATGGGGTCAATCGCAATGATTCGCTTTGCACCGGCCATACGTGCACCCTGCACAGCGTTTATACCAATGCCGCCAATACCTACAACAACCACCGTGTCACCAGGCTGAGTATCGGCGCGGTTTGTTGCTGAACCCCATCCGGTAGCAACACCGCATGACACCAATGCCACACAGTCGAGTGGGAGATCTTTCTCCACCTTGATGAGAGATGCTTCGGCGACAGTTGCGTATTCCGAGAAAGTGCCGAGCTTGGCCATCAACTTCACGGGGCGTCCGTCTTTCACATGATGGCGATGTGTGCCATCGGTGATCATTCCGCCGGTCAGTGTTCCGGCACCCATGTTGCACAAGTTCTGTCGACCAGTAGAGCAGTAACGGCATCGTCCACACGAAGGAACGAAACTTGCCGACACATGGTCGCCGGGTTGGAGAGAGGTAACGCCAGGTCCGCACTTCACCACAACGCCAGCACCTTCGTGACCGCCGATGAATGGGAAGAAGTCGTCGACGCCCATCATGGCCAACAATTCCTTTGGTGGAACCATGTCGCCCGTAACAAAGTGCTCGTCGGAGTGGCACATTCCGGCCACCTTCCAATTCACAAGAACCTCGTTGGCTTTTGGTTCGTCTACTTCAATTTCCTCAACCACCCATGGCTGATCAATCCCGTAAAGAACGGCTGCACGTGACTTCATTGTTGTTCCCCCCTAATGGAATAAGTGTGTGATGAGCGATTATTCGTACACCAAAACGCCACGGATGTTCTTTCCATCGCGCATGTCTTGGTAACCCTCGTTGATGCCTTCAAGCGGATAGGTCTTTGTGACAAGGCCGTCCAGGTCGAGCTGACCTTCGCGGTACAGACCGAGAAGCTTTGGAATGTCGGCGCGTGGGTTTCCTGAACCAAACAACGAACCCACTACTTGCTTTTCCATCAATGTGAGGTCGAGAAGACTCATGTTTGCGCCACCCATTTCGAACGCCGGGTGAATGTTGGTAACGACAACACGACCACGCTTTGCGGCAAGCGCCATTGCTTCACCCATGACTTGTCCGTCGCCAACGCCCATGGTCATGATGACCTTGTTGGCCATGGTTCCCCATGTGATGTCTTGCAACAGTGGAAGTGCTTCAGCCATTGACGACGCAGTGTGCGTGGCACCAAACTCCATTGCCTTTTCACGCTTGAACTCAATGGGGTCTACCGCGACTACGCGCTTTGCACCAGCAAGCTTTGCGCCCTGAATTGCGTTGGCACCAATTCCGCCAACACCGACAACAACAACAGTGTCTCCGGGGGAAACGTCGGCTGCATACACAGCAGAGCCCCATCCGGTGACAACGCCACAACCCAACAAACATGCTTTGTCGAGAGGAACGTCTTTTTCAATCTTGATGCACGATGCTTCGTTCACCACGGTGTGATGCGCGAAGGTTCCGAGCATGCACATAAGAGTGAGGTCTTTGCCTTGTGCGTGGTGGCGAGATGTTCCGTCGGAGATTTGAAGACCAAGACCCATGAGCGCACCAAGGTCACACAAGTTCTGATGACCTGTGGAGCAGCTTGGGCAACGGCCACACGATGGGATGAAGCCAAACACCACGTGATCGCCTGGGGCCAACCAGCTAACGCCTTCGCCCACTTGTTCAACAACGCCGGCACCTTCGTGACCACCAACGATGGGAAGAGCGAACGGAAGGTCGCCCGTTGTGAGGTGCTCATCTGAATGGCACATGCCAGATGCGGCAATTTTGACCAGTACTTCACCTGGGCCAGGTGCATCGAGTTCGATTTCTTCGACACTCCATGGAGCATTTACTTCCCAGAGAACGGCTGCCTTGGTCTTCATTGAAGTCCCCTTTGGTTGGCCACTGGAGGGTCCAGCGGATGTCTCCGACTTTACCCATCTGGCGCCAACCTTCTCTAGTGGGGCTCTCGGCGGGTACTGTCGTAGCCATGGAACAGGACAACATCCAGGACACCGCCGCCGAGACCACCGAGACAGCCCAGAACGTTGTCGTCGAAGAGCTCCTCGTTGAGGAAATCTCTATCGACGGCATGTGCGGCGTTTACTGAGCACCCCACCTCTCACGCCACCATGACACTCACCCTTGAGTCGGCGTGCGAGATGCACCCGCAGGTCGCTTTGCGGCCTGAGCCTTTCGGTGCGCTTGCCTATCACTACGGCAATCGCCGACTGGTCTTTCTTCGTCATCCCGACATTGTTCGCGTTGTGCGCAACATGTCGGCTCACCCCACACTGCGCGAAGCACTTGCTGCAGAGGGTGTCGATGAGTCTCGTTGGCCATCATTCGTGAAAGCCATTTCATCCCTTACTACTTCGGAGATTGTTCGTGTCCGCTGAATCGCTTGTTGCACAAATGAAGTCTGGGCTTGACGCCCCTATCTGTCTCACATGGGAACTCACCTATGCATGCAACCTCGAGTGCGTGCATTGTTTGTCCAGCAGCGGTCAACGAGACCCGCATGAGCTCTCTACCGAACAAGCAAAAGCGGTGTTGGACGAACTGCGCGACTTGCAGGTGTTCTACATCAACATTGGCGGTGGCGAACCCATGATTCGTCGCGACTTCTTTGAGATCCTCGAACATTCAATCGCCAACGGCATCGGCGTGAAATTCTCTACAAACGGCGCATTCATCGACAAGAAGAACGCTGAACGTCTCGCAGCTCTCGATTATCTCGACATTCAAATCAGTCTCGACGGAACAACTGCTGAAGTGAATGACGCCGTTCGCGGCGCAGGTTCATATGCAACGGCAATTCGTGCCATGGAAAACCTGCGCGATGCTGGCTTTGGTCAATTTAAGATTTCTGTTGTTGTCACTCGCCACAACGTTGACCAGTTAGACGAATTCAAAGCCCTTGCCGATTCATACGGCGCGCAATTGCGCATTACTCGCTTGCGCCCAGCCGGTCGTGGTGCTGACACATGGAATGAGCTTCACCCCACTAACGCTCAGCAACGACAGATTTACGATTGGTTGTTGGCACGTGGTGAGAACGTTCTCACTGGCGACTCGTTCTTCCACTTGAATGCATTTGGTGAATCTCTTCCTGGCCTCAACATGTGTGGTGCTGGTCGTGTTGTGTGTCTTATCGATCCACTCGGTGATGTGTACGCATGCCCGTTCGTTATTCACGATCAGTTCAAAGCGGGATCCGTTTTGGAAGCTGGCGGATTCACGAAGGTATGGCGCGAATCGGAGTTGTTTACGGAACTCCGCGAACCACAAAGTGCTGGCGCATGCGCATCATGCGGGGCTTTCGATGCTTGCCAAGGTGGATGCATGGCCGCCAAGTTCTTCACCGGAATTCCCCTGGACGGTCCAGACCCTGAATGCGTCGGCGGTGATGGAGAGGAATATCTCGCATCAACACCCGTGGCTATTCTCCCTCGCCCATCACTGGACCATTCAAAGCCTGCTCGCACCAAGGTGAACGCGTGAACATCATCAATCTCATTCTCGGAATTGTTGGCGGCTATTTACTTGGCACATTGCCCAGCGCAATCATCGTTGCGCGCGCCAAAGGCGTCGACATCACAACATTCGGTTCAGGCAACCCAGGCGCAAGCAATGTGGCACGTGCAATCGGATGGCGTTACGGAAGCATTGTTTTCCTTCTCGATGCTGCGAAAGGTGCAATTCCGGCAGTTCTTCTCATCGGGCATCGACCCAGCGCCTACATCTGCGGCGCGGCCGCCATTGTGGGTCACATCTTTCCCGTCACACGTGGCTTCAAAGGTGGCAAGGGAATCGCCACAGGTGCTGGCGTCTTGCTCGTCCTTCATCCACTCATCATGGTTATTTCTGCTGTGTCGTGGATTGCAATCATGAAGTTGTCGAAGAAGGCGTCAGTTGCATCAATCGTTGTTGTTCCGCTGGTTGTTGTGTTGTTAGCCGTCATGGGTAAGCCAGCGTGGGAAATTTTCGCTTTCATCGGACTCGGTGTGCTTATTGAAATTCGCCACCTGTCCAACATCAAGCGTTTGTTGTCCGGAAGTGAACCACCTGTCTCTGGTGCACGTGGCTAGTTCATGCTCGGAATTCTTGAACAAGCATTTGACTGGCTGAAGGATTACTCCAGTTCACCCTGGTTCTATGTAGTTCTTCTCTCCATTGCCTTCCTCGATTCAGTACTCCCTATTGTCCCTAGCGAAACAATGGTCATCATTGGCGGTGTCAGCGCTGGTCTCCACGATCTTCACTGGTCGCTTGTCATTTTGTTCGCGGCAACAGGCGCATTTGCAGGCGACAACTTCAGCTACCACATCGGAGTTTTCTTCTCTGAGCGACTTCAACGCAAGTACAACAAGAGCAACAAAGGTCGTCAGCGTCTTCAATGGGCACACAAGCAAATTGAGACTCGCGGTGGTGAACTACTCGTCACTGCACGCTTTATCCCCGGTGGACGCACCATCGTCACTCTCACATGTGGCATTACAGGTCAGTCCACCAAGTGGTTCATGAAGTGGTCGGCAATTGCCGCGGGCATATGGGCAACTTATGCCGCCATGCTCGGCTTCATTGGCGGGAGAACTTTCCAAGACAACCATACGAAGGCGTTCATCGTTGCGTTCTCTATGGCTATCGGCGCGACCATCATTCTTGAAATCATTCGACACTTCAGAGGCAAGAAAACTCCTGCCACTCATGAGTGACATCGTCTCTCCTGCGTCGTCAGAGATTGCATCTGGTCAGGTGTTGATGGTCTTGCCGCTAGGTGCATGGGAGCAACATGGTCCCCACTTACCGCTGGACACAGACACAGTCATTGTTACTTCGGTGGTAGAACGTGGAATTACTCACTCCAACATTCCACGTCATCGCGTCATTGTTGCCCCTGTGCTTGCCATTACCGCAAGCGATGAACACGCGGGATTTCCTGGAAGTCTCAGTACAGGTACACGTGCGTTAGTCGACTCCGTGGTGTCCATCTGTCGTTCAGCGTCTCCCTGGTCCGCAGGTGTTCTCATTGCAAATGGTCACGGTGGAAACTTTGATGCACTAAAAGACATTGCATCGGCACTTGACTACGAAAAGATCACCTACTCAATATGGTCTCTTCCTTCGTACAACGGCGCAGATATGCATGCAGGAAAGACAGAGACCTCTCTCATGTTGCACCTCGCCCCACACACGGTTCGTCGTGACGCGATTCCACCCGTTGATGTAAGCGAGATCGACATGACCGCCATGCGCCAGCACGGCATACAAGATGTGTCACCGTCTGGCGTGCTCGGCGCTCCCGCTGCTGCCACTGCTGAACACGGACAAGAAGTTCTGGCTCTCTACACGGAATCTTTTGTTGACCGTCTGCGAATGTGCGCATCGCAATGGTTGAATGTTGGTCAATGAGTATCCGCTTTCGACCCGACCACCAATGGTTTCGCGCATCAGACGGAAAGTCACTAGTTGCTGGTTCACCGCTCACGTATTTCTCCGTTAGCGACAAGGGCTCAGACATTCTCACCTTGGTGGAGAACAACGATCTTCTTCCTGACGGACACGAGCAACTCACTAATCGCCTCGTGGCTGCCGGAGCAGCACACCCCCTGTGGCATATGCCCACTCCAGCAGATGAAATCACTGTTGTCATTCCCGCATATCTCGGTGAGAGCAGAAATCTTGACCGCCTTTCATCGCTAGTTCGTCGATTACACGGCCTGAACATCATCGTTGTAGACGATTGTTCGCCAGAGGAAATAATTCTTCCGGGTGTCACCGTCTTGCGACACGACACCAACAAGGGCCCTGGTGCTGCACGCAACACCGGACTCGCCCACGTCAACACACCGTTCGTTGCATTTGTTGACGACGACGCAATTGTTACAGAAGAGAAAATTCGACTGCTTGCCGCACAGATGAATGACCAACGCGTTGTACTCGTTGCTCCTCGCATTAACAGCAGCGAGAACGGTCGCCTCACGGGAGAGTACGAAGCGCATCACTCTCCACTCATGCTGGGTGAACACCCCGCCGTTATTCGTCCACTGTCACGGGTGTCGTATGTTCCGGCCGCTGTCATGGTGTGTCGCACGGAAACTATTCGCAATGCTGGTGGATTCGATGAAGAGATGCGTCTTGGCGAGGACGTAGACCTGGTGTGGCGTCTTGCTGCACAAGGCAACCTCTGTCGCTACGAACCCACCATTTTGTGTGAGCACGAGACTCGGATGACCGTGCGCGAGTTTGTTCGGCAACGTTTCGGATACGGCACAAGCGCAGCCGCTCTTAGCAAGCGGCACGGAAACGCAGTGACACCACTTCGCGCCAACATCATCCTTCTCCTCCCAGCACTCGCACTTCTCCTCGGCTTCATTTGGATCTTTCTTCCGCTTCTTCCTTTTGTCTACGCCTGGTACCTACTAACGCTGCGCGGTTCAGGACTCTCGTTCGCACAGCGCTCTCGCCTGACTTCACTTGGGCTCTCCTCCACTATTCGACTCACAGCATCAGCCATTACGCGGGCATGGTGGCCTGTGTTCTTTGTGCTTGCATTCTTTTCATTCGCCATCGGATTCGCGCTGTTTGCAAGTTTTCTTATTCCAGCTGTGTACGGCCTTGTCCGCCACAAGCCACAAAGAGTGTTCGGATACATGGGGCTACGCATCCTTGATGGCCTTTCGTACGGTGCTGGCGTATGGGTCGGTGCAATTCGTCAGAGATCCTTACGCTGCCTGCTGCCAGTAGTCACAGGGTCCGCTTTGCGACTACGGTCAAAGGCGTGACCATTCGTCTTGCCGTACATGAAGCCAAATGGCTTTCACACGTTCAAGGCATCGCACGTGCGCATCCGGGTCTTGTTCCTGTCGTCAAGGGAAATGGTTACGGATTTCGCCGCTGGAATCTCATGCCACTCGCCGGACAACTGGCACAAGAAGTTGCTGTGGGCACCGTGTTTGAGGTGCGCGACATCCCCGCACATGTGACACCAATAGTTCTCACACCAACGCTCACACCGCCGCCGAAGAATCTTCCACTGAATGCGATTCTCAGCGTGGCATCTCCCCATCATGTGGTCGCTCTCACAACAGCCGGTTGGGCTGGCGACGTCATAGTGAAGTTGCAGTCGTCAATGATGCGTTACGGAGTCGCGCGAGAGAACCTGATGTCTCTTCTTGACGACGTCAAGAATGCGCGATTCACATTGCGTGGGTTCTCGTTGCATCCGCCACTAGACGGCGACCCAATCGCACATGTGAAAGAAATTGAAGCATGGCTTCCATTACTGCCTTCAGATCTTCCGTTGTATCTCAGCCACCTCGATAGTCGCTTGTACGAAAAACTACGTGCCGACCATCCTCATTTTGATTTTCGAATTCGCTTAGGTACTTCGCTCTGGCACGGCGACAAGTCAATGATGCAATTGTCGGCCGATGTGGTTGATCACCACTCAATCGAGTCTGGATCAAGAGCTGGTTATCGACAGGTGAAAGTGGATGGTCCTGGGGAGATTGTGCTTATTGGTTGCGGAACCGCCCACGGAGTGTTCCCACTCCCAGACGGACGCAGCCCTTTCCACTACAAGCGCCAGCGTTTGAACATGCTGGAGCATCCGCACATGCACACAACCATGCTGTTTGTTGCACGAGGGCGTCCTATTCCTAGCGTTGGGGAATGGATCGATGTTCAACAACCGCTTACACGCGTGCAAGTAGATCTGTTGCAATGGATTCGCTAGCCAGCGAAACTCATTTCAACTTCTAAATATTTGCCATTCGGTTGAGGCCGCGCCATCCAACTGCAGACGCACCTACCAGTGGGCCTTCATCTGCAAGTCGCGCCGGAACAATTCGTGCGTTACGAGAAAACTCAAGGCCGCAAAGTTCGTCGAGAGTTTTTTGCGCAGATGTAAAGAATGTTGCTCCGAAGCCCAATGCAACACTGCCGCCTACACATACAAGTTTCAAGTCCAGCAGGTTGCACACCGATGCAACTCCTCGACCAACGAGACGACCTGTTCGCACCATGATTTCGTACGAGGGCTGCGTGGGCGGACGACCCGTAATTGCTTCAATTGCTGGCCCTGATGCTTCTGCTTCTAAACACCCGCGGCCACCGCACGAACAACGACGACCGTTGGGCTCGACAATGACGTGCCCCACATGGCCAGCATTTCCGGTTTCTCCGTCAAGCAGTTCACCGTTCAGCACAATTCCGCCCCCTACGCCAGTAGAGACGACCATCGCCATGAAATTGTCGACGCCGCGAGCGGCACCAAGCCATCCTTCGGCCAGCGCAAGCGCTTTCGCATCGCCATCGCCAAAGACGGGAAGGCCCGTGTACGTGCTAAGGCGTTCGCGAAGAGGAAAGTTTCTCCATTGGTGAATATTGAGCGGCGACACAGTTTCTACGTTGCGTGTGATGGGTCCGGCACATGCCACGCCAACAACTGACGGCATGACACCGTGATGATCGCGCGCACGGACGAGTTGACCTTCTACTGCAACGATGAGATCTTCAAAAAGTTCGTCACCACTGCCGCCCTTGTCGACAGGAATATTGACGCGGTCAATCAGTTCCCCCGAACGGGTGACTAAGCCAACGGAAAATTTTGTTCCGCCAATATCGATTGCCATTGCGAGTTCCATGGGGGCACCATTCTCGCAAGACAGAGTGACAATGTTGGTGGAATTACTCAACAAAATTAGGTACTAAAGGTTATAAGTAATAACCAAAAGCCTGTGTACCCTACGCTATTCGCGTGCTTCACGACTGGTCTCACATTGTTGAACTGCAACAACAACAGTCTTATTCTCGCACTCTGTCGCAATTTGTTGAACGCGAAAGATTGCAACATGTCGTCTACCCCGCGCACTCCGATGTTTACTCCGCTCTGCGTCTCACGCCGTTAGAAAAAACGCGCGTCGTTCTGCTTGGTCAAGATCCGTATCACGGTGCTGGTCAAGCACACGGGTTGTCGTTCTCTGTGCCAAATGGTGTTGCACTCCCTCCTTCCTTACGAAACATCATGAAAGAGCGCCAGGCAGACGTTGGAATACCCCTATCCCCACACGGAAATCTCACAAGGTGGGCAAAACAAGGGGTTCTGTTACTGAACTCCACGCTCACCGTGCGTGAAGGCGAAGCCGGATCCCATCGCGGGCAAGGATGGGAGACATTTACCGATGCGCTTCTGGCTGCGGTGAATGCAAAAGATCATCGTGTTGTCTTTGTTCTATGGGGGTCTACTGCTCAACAGAAACATGCACTCATTACGGGCAAACATCACGTGGTGCTCGAAGCCCCTCACCCGTCGCCCCTCTCTGCTCACCGCGGGTTTTTTGGTAGTTCGCCGTTCTCACAAGTCAACAAAGCGTTGGAAGAAGTTGGCGAAATACCCATTGATTGGCGTAACGACATCAATCAATGACGTAGCGAGAAAAATAGAGAGCGTTCACCCCGCCTATGGAGAGCCGCCAAACCTGTGAGACAATCCTGCAATGGCATTAGCCGCTCGACAATCCGAAAAATCTCGGCAGACCGATCTAAAGGTTGCTCAGAGCGCAGCGCGCGCCGTGCGAACTGTTGGTGTTGATCAAATGGCGCTCACACGCGTTGCCGCCGATGCGGGTTTCTCAAGTGGCGCCATCTATGCCCGATGCGATGATCGTTCAGAACTTGTCGTCCTTGCTTGGGAGAAAAGTTTCTGGCCAATGCTGTCGGAAATTCTGACTCCTCTTGTTGACGCAGTACTCACAAATGATGCCCGTCAAGTAGCACACATCAGCGAGCTTTTTGAAATGGCAAGCAGACCAGATGCGGTGCCTGACATCGGAAGTGCAATGGAAATCATCGTGGCATCGCGACGCGACGAAGTGATTGCTGAAGTTGTTCAACGCGACATACTTGGCTTACTCGACGATCGCGGTGTCGGACCATCTACAGATGGCGCAAATCGGCAAGCAGTGGTCTCGGCCTTGGCAACAACATTTGGCGCGGCACTTTTGAATTCGGTATACGACCAAAGCTCAGTCAATCCCATCAATCCAAAAGCTCTGCTCGAGATGTTTACGAGGGCTGTCCGCACAGCATCGAAACCCGCAAAACCTGCCGGAGCAAAACCTGCACCCACGCCATACGTATTTCCTTCTACACGTGACGACATCCGAGATGCCCTCATTGCCGCAAGCGAATACGTAATTGCACGTTCTGGTGTGCACCGTGCCACAGTTTCGCGAATCGCACGACGTGCAGGCGTCAGCGTTGGTGCAATCTATGGACTGTACGAAAACAAAGATTCTTTGGTGGCCGACTGTTTAGAAGTTTTGTTCCCACCCCAACTCGCTATCGATTCAAAGAGTTGGGCGCAGGTCTTCACTGCGACAGATCAACGCGCCATGGTCACAGAAATAGTCTCCCAATACATGACGCCGTCTTATAGCCAATGGAGACGCTTTCGTTTAGAGAGTCTTATTGCTGCTCGTCATTCGCTTCCGATTGCACAACAGTTGGGCGTCTACGCAACACACACCCAAGAATCTTTACTTCGAGCCAGTGCCAAGGCTCCTGCACACGCAGGAATTCACGCTGAAACTGGCCTCTCTGCGCGTGCATCTGTCATTGGTTTGTCCATTGTTGAAATCGTGGACCCCACCATTTGTAATCTCGATTGGCGTTGGGTACCTGTTCCCTAATTAGATGGGGCGACGCATATCGCTTGCCTTTGCTCACTAGCGTGAGTTCACCATGCACTTTCGCCGCACGCGTCTCTCACTTGCTGTTCTCGCAGTAGGTGCTCTCGTTCTCACAACGGGCGCCGTAGCAAATTCGGCTACTCCCGAAGTGCCGGGCGTAGTCACGCCACCAACTCTTTCGTCGCTATCGCTTGGCTCTAACCACTCCTGCATTGTGCGCGATGGTGCCGTTTGGTGTGCTGGTGCAAACACAGTCGGCCAACTAGGTGTGGGTACAACATCTACACGACTCACATCTTTTGCCCCCACATTGATGACAAGTGCACTGTCTGTGGCAGCAGGTGGGTTACGCACGTGTGCCGTGGCAACCGACTCAACCGTGTGGTGCTGGGGTTCACTTCACACTGCCGTCGACCCAGTGAATACACCCCAGGTACTCACACGCGTAGTGATCCCCACACCAACGCAAGTTCCGCTCACCAATGTTCGTTCGCTAACTGTTGGGGCCGACCACATCTGCGCTCTCAGGACCGACGATTCCGTGTGGTGCTGGGGAGCCAATAAGTACGGACAACTAGGCGACGGTACGCGCAACGCTTCAGCACTACCCGTTCAATCGCGAGTATCGCGGGTCATCAGCATGGATGTGGGAGCTGCACACACATGCGCTGTTCGCTCTACCAAATCTGTGTGGTGCTGGGGACGCAACAACTACCACCAAGTTGGTCAGCAAGTTCTTTCATCTAGACCTTCCCCCACCTATGTTCCCACCGTGCGTGCAAACAGTGTCACCACCGGCGCAGCATTCACGTGCATAGTGTCCATCACACAACGTTCGCAATGCTGGGGTCGCAACAACTACGGACAGCTCGGTACTTCGTGGGGTGCATCTCGTGCTCCTGCTGTGACGGGTCCGCGCACCGGCCTCATCTCGCTAGAAGCAGGCCAAGAGTTTGTGTGCGGAATAACGCAGGCCAATTCCACATGGTGTTGGGGGCGAAATAAGTACGGACAGCTTGCCAACGGCAGTTACATAGCCAAGGCAACACCGCAGAAAGTTGTTCCTTCATCCCTTGTTGGACCATCACAACTGTTGGCTGCTGGCGACATGCATGCCTGCTCTCTTTCTTCCACTGCATCTGGCATGTGGTGTTGGGGGCTGAACTCATCAGGCCAATTGGGTGACGCCAGCACCACCATGCGAAGAAGCGGTGTAGCCGTATGGCCGAACGGTGTTCGCATGAAGCCAATCGGAACAGACCAGTCGGCACGACTCATTGTTGCTGGCGACATTGCATGCAACCAGATTCGTCGAACCACATATGGAATTGGTGCTTCAGGTATTCAGTGTGGAGAAACCGCAACGGCATCACTCATTACTTCCCTCTCGCCCGATGGTGTCATCGCACTGGGAGATCTTCAATACGAAGCAGCAAGCATTTCTGATCTTCGTGCCTTCTACGGCACAACGTGGGGTGCCTTCAAGAACATCACTTACCCCGTTCGCGGAAATCATGAATACATCACGAGTGGAGCA
>CAIVDG010000059.1 GCA_903904615.1 uncultured Acidimicrobiaceae bacterium
TCTACATTCGCCGGCAACCAACCAGCTTTCTTTGCAGCAGCTTCTACCATTTGTAAGTGCTGCGCTTGCGGTGCACCCACCACGTACCACATCTTTTGTGCACCAATACGTTCCACCCGGTCAATAACACACGCAAGGTCGGTGGTGGCGTAGTTATAACCACCATCGCCTTTGCGAATGATGAGCGGCAACGGCTCGTTGTCACGATTGGTGAACCCATCGAGGTACATCACATCGGCGCCGTCGCTTTGTTCAAGAGAACCAGACACACGCAAACGCTCCACTACTTGTGGCAACAAATTGTTATATGCGCTTTCCCCCATGAGGTCGGAGTCTTCAAGCAACACACCAAGAGTGCGATACACGCGGTTGAAGTACTTCGTGCTCTCGCCCACCAGCACATTCCACATGCGCAGCGTTTCGGCGTCACCCGCCTGCAAGGCGACTACCCGCAAACGCGCACGTTCCTTAAAAGCATCATCGGCTTCAAACTTTTGACGTGCGATTTTGTAAAACGAGTCGAGATCGCCAACAGAAAACGCCTCTGCTGCTTGGTCTTCACCTAGGTCAATGAGATGTTCAATGAGCATTCCAAAAGGAGTGCCCCAGTCACCAATATGGTTTTCACGCACTGTGGTGTAGCCAACAAAGTTCAGCATACGCACCAGGGCATCACCAATAACTGTGGATCGCAAATGGCCTACGTGCATTTCCTTTGCAACGTTCGGCGCAGAATAGTCAACAACAACTGTTTCTTTGCCCTCAATACTGCGCACGCCAAGAGCACTTGAGCTTGTCATTGTTGCAAGTTCGCGTTCAAGAAACGCACGACTAAAAACAACGTTGATAAACCCAGGGCCAGCAACTTCTGTGCTTTCGCACATGTCGCTCACATCGCCAAGAAGCGCCAGAACTTCAGTCGCCACATCACGTGGAACTTTGCCTGTTGCCTTCGCTACTGCCAGCGCACCATTCACCTGCGCATCGGCACGGTCACTTGCGCGCACCACAGGGTCGGCGGGTGCACCAGCAACCGAAGTGAACGCGGGCCGGAAGCGATCGGCAAGAAGGGAAAGAGGATCAGACATGACCTTGCCATTGTTGCCGACCACGAGCCGAAAACTCGGATCTTTACGAAGTCTTGGCCATTGCCACTAGCCTGCAGTGGCTGGAACGGAATCATTTTTTGTCCTAGCCCTCGTAGCTCAGGGGATAGAGCGTCGGCCTCCGGAGCCGTAGGCGCAGGTTCGAATCCTGCCGAGGGCACTACAAGAAGACGGCGACGGCCAATCGTTAAAGAATGTTCCAGGTCCGGCGGTAGACCCCTGCCCAACTCGGATTCAGGCGAAGTTCTCCGCTGCATCGGAAGTCCATGTCTGAACTTTCCCACTCGCAACCGATATCTCCCGATACTCGATCGGCGTCGAAGCTACCGCCGAAAGAAAACCCTGCTTCGCTCTCGCGGCCGATGCGCAGCTCGAATTCCACTTCGATGCGAACCGTGACATCTTTATCAAAATCCCTGCCGGCGAGCGTTTCCGAAAATTCGCGCTTGTACTCAAATGCGGCACTCCCCGACAGCTTGTTGATTCCATCTGTTGAGTAGTCAACACGGAACTCGGTGAAAATACTTACGCCACCTATTTTCTCGTGCTCCATGTTGATCGCGAGAACCAGGCTCTCAAGCCCATCGCATGTGAAACGGAAACTCGCTTCCTCGAGGCGATATGTCTTTTTCTTGACGATCATTTCACCGCTCGCAGAAGCGGCGATATCGGCGCAACCCCCATCGAAAGGAATCGTGAACGACGTGCTGAACTCGAACGTCGGAACGTTGAAGGTTCCTTCTCTACCCATACTCCAGTCGGTGACTGAGGCGGTGAGATCTTGGGTGATCCCCGATGAACTACTGGCGAAGCTTGCTGAGATATCTGAGGCGCCAAGTGGTGACGTCATCTGTCCCGCAAAAGAAACCTGGCTCCCCGACGAGTCGAATTTCACGGAGAGCGAAATACTCGGATAGCTGATTCCTGCCAATTCGAAATTGGTGGCTTCCGCATCGAAAACAAACCCCTCAGACGTCAACTGCGTCGCGACATCGAAGGTGCTGGAACCGAATTGAGCGCTGAATTGAAAGCCAAAAAACCCAACCGGTAGTGATTGTGTCTGGCCGTTGGATTCAATCGAACATCCTGCTGGTGCAATTCCAATTTTAAAGACACTCGTCTTCATCACACCGCCGTCTACCGCAAGACTTGAGCCGCCGGCGGTTCCATCGAATCCGTAGGCAAAGCACGGGTTGGTGTAACTCGCGCTGATGGAAAGGCTGCTCACCATCCAGTCGCTCGGATCACATGACCCGTTGCACTGAAGCATCGTGCTGGTGTCACCAGCCTCTGCATCGAGATACGACGTGCTGGTATAACTGACAACAGGCGAACCCGCGGTGTAACCGATCTCCGCCGTGAGGCTGAACAAGTTGAGCCCTGTGATGCCGAACTGGTCTGGCCAAATGTAAGTTGCGAGATCGGGTCGACTCAGACGCGAAGCGATTGTTGTACCGCTGACATTGGAGTCGGCTGAGTTCTTCTTCCCAAGAGCGCTCAGCGAAAGCACCATTCCCACTGAAGGCTTCGTGGCCGCAACGAGCGACAAAGACGACGTGATCTGGCGCGTGTTGGGCGAATATCCAAGCGTGACGTTCGAGGTTGTGCCGAGCGAGAACGTGAACCCACTGCTGGTGCCCGCGGCAATGGTTGCCCTCAACGATTGCACGCTGATCTTGAATGGTTCCGCACCAATCGTTAGCTTGACGGGAACGTCACCCGAGATCGAGATCTCCGTCGCTGAGAACGTACCGCGAACGTTGAAGTTCAAGGATTGTGCATCGATACCCAAGGCGCTCTTAGCGGCAACAGGAAGAGTCGCCACTCCGGCAAGGGTCCACTTGTTTTCAGTGAGCGCCGCTTCCACACCGCCAAAAGAAATTTCGAAACCGGCCGCGTCAGGGATGTTGGTCCAGGCAAAACCCTTCACGTTGGTGCTGACCGAGGTTGAAACGCTTGCACCATTGGTATCGGTGGCAGGCATCGTGGACGTGAGCGTGGTTCCTGCGCCGGATTGCGCAAGTACAACACCCTGCGAACTCCAGCGTGCGCAACCGTTTGTCGACTTGTTTGTTACTTTGGGGACAGAAACTGTGAAAGTCCCACAGAACTCAAAGTTGGCGCCGTCGTTGAGTGACGAGAGATCTGGCATGACCATCGACGTATCAAACGAGTCGGTGCGCAGACCGCGCCACACAACGAGTTGCGTGTTGGAGATTCCGTTACCTTCAAATGAGATAGTGCCAACGCTGCCTTCGAGGCGCGCCCAATTACCTGACACATCAATGCCGCCCTCTAGTGCGAGAGTGTTGCTCATACCGTAAACCGCGAGAGTTGCCGCAGGCATTGCGATGTAGGCCGTGGATGTTGAAGACGGGCACTTCTGCGGATCACTGAAGGGGCAGGTGTTTGAGATTGAGAATTTGGTTTTCAATTGCGCACCTGCGGACACTTTCCACGTGATCGTTGAGCCCGTTAGTGACCAGGTCACGGTTCCGGCCGATTTCGTGATCGCGCCAGTGATGGTGTTCGGGTCGATGGTGATTCCCGACATCGGGCTGAACTGTTCCCCGTTCGTGGTACTCGCACTGAGCTTCCAGTTATTTACGTCAGTGAATGACATATTCATTCCAAGTTGCAATCCGTTTTCACCCACCATCACCGTGGCAGCCCCTGTGACCGTGCCGTTCGAAGCGCGCTCGGCCGTCACTGAACTGATGCTGAAGCCGGGGGCAAGGTTGACGTTCGTGAGGGTTGCCTTGGCCGAGCCACCTGACGTACTCAAGCTGAGCAGTTTCTGCAGACCCGTTTGATCACTGGCTGACGCTGCAGCATTTTTCACCCTGACCGAACCGACTTGGTCGCCGTCGTCTGACCCGCCCAGGAAGAGTGCGACGCCAACGATCACCGCAGCGATAACGAGTCCAATTCCCCCGATGGCCCAGAGGCGTTGGGGTCTGCGCCCCGAAGGTGCTGTCTGGTCGGTCATTGGCGCTGCTCCTCACGGGTGGGCCTAGTTCGCATCTTTCGCGTCGTTTGGCCATCAGATTTACTCCCATAGATGGTGACATATGAGGCTCACCGAATCAAGGCAGTCCGAAACTCTATCGGGCACCAAGAGCGGACGAACTTAACGCACAAAAGATCTACGGAGCAGTGGCGACGTACGAGTAGCTGTTACGCAAATCGTCGCTTAATACTTGGGCATCCTCGGCACGAGTTTCAACAACAAACTCTTGCGTCAAAGTCTTGTGGTCGTATGTCCAACCTTCGGGAAGCTGCAGGCGCTCGCCAAGAGTCAACAAGTCGTCTTCGACGAGCTCCGGATCGGTCTGCTGACTCCAACTTTGCATCACATATGTCTTTCCTTCGGCATCACGCAACATGTACACCCTGGTGCCAGCATTGAACGTAAAAGCTGCCTTGCGGTCAACCGCACGAGGGGTGTAAGGGTTCTGCATGGCGGCAGGGTTCGTCCCGATGAAAACACTCGCATAGTGATTCATTTCCATCTCGCCGAATGTTTTCTTGTATGTCTCTGTCGCGTCTGACTTCATGACTGAGTCCATGGCCCAATAGCGAGGTCCGTTCGGCATAGCGAAGAGAACACCTTCGGCTTTGGCAACTGCGGCGGTGTCAATGGCTTTCCATTGATCGTCCGGACATTCGTTGAGAGGAAAAGTGTTGAACACTTCGCCATGAATGCCGTCATCTTTACGACTGATCAGAAGTATTTCGCAATAGCGCACACCGTGCATACCTTCTCGAGCGGGATTGCTGGCACTGACTGTTGGGGCGTCGGTCGCTGGAACGTCAGTGGAGACCACTTCAATCGCCGTGTCTTCGGTCGCGATTGATTCAGTTGTTGTTGATTTGTCAGCGGACCCACACGCGGTGAGAGCCATGAGCAGGGCCGAAATGAATAGGGATGGCTTTGTGAAGAACTTTTTTGACATGGCGAGCAGAATAATGAGCAACA
>CAIVDG010000060.1 GCA_903904615.1 uncultured Acidimicrobiaceae bacterium
TGAAGGAAGTTCGTTCTGCAGTTCTGTACGAGAAGCCGCACTCTGTGGTTCAGTGTGATTACGTGTGGAAGCACACGGACTTGTGGATCAACTTCCCATGGAGCGATAAAGACCCCGTGGTGAAGCGTGATGGCATCGTTAGAGACGCATAGTTAACAAAACTGTTAGCGCATTTCCTTCAGCACGGTGAGTGCTGTGTTTCTACCGCTGGCTCCCCATACACCGGCGCCTGGGAATGTTGCTGCGCCTGTGAGATACAAGCCCTTGATGGGTGTGTGATAGCGGGTGAGTTCGGGATTCGTACCCATGAACGCTGCCAATGGTCCACCAGCAAAACTTGTGGCGTGACCTTTTGGCAGATGGAACTTGGTTTCGTAATCGGCAGGCGTCATGACGCGCCAATCCGTAATGGTGTCCATGAAATTGGGTTGAGCAAGTGTTGCGAACTGACGTAACCATCGCTCGGGTTCATCTTTCGAGTCCCAGCCATCGGTGAAGGAATACGGGGTGTACAACGACTCAAGGCTGAACACGTGTTGACCTGATGGTGCGAGAGTGGAGTCGGTGACAGATGGCGAGTTTGCAAGCAATGCCATGCGTGGCATTGTCCGACCTTCTTGCATGAGTTGAGCCCCGCGATGTAGTTCTGCAAGTGAAGGGCTCACAATGATGGTGGAGGCAACTGGCGCGCGACCAAGAAGCGATGGAGCTTCTGTTGTAACAGCATCAATCTTTGATTCGTATCCTTCGCCCGCGGGAGATGCTTCCCAGCGTTCAACAAGCGATTGTGCACGTGCTGGCGGGTTCTTTAGCCACTTCACGAACGTACGGTGTGGATCGCATGCCGACACCACAATGCGAGCCGTCACGGTTGCTCCATCGCTTGTCTGAACAGCGCGTACGGCATTGCCTTCGCACATGATTCCTACAACTTTTGTTCCTGTTCGCAACAGGCCACCTGATTGCAAGAACGAGTTCTTGAGTGCTTCGGGTAACGCTCCGCTTCCACCGACGGGGCGGCCAACATGTGCAACGTGGCGAAGTGCAAACGCCACCGCACCGAGTCCAGTACCGGGTGTCTCGGGTGAGAGCCCCCACACAACGGGGCCTTCCACCATGGCGGGGCCAATGATGGCTTCATTCGTAAAGAACTCGCGCATAACGTCGGCAGCCGACATACGGCTCATACGCAACATTGTGGCGACGCCTCGTCCGCCCTTACGAATGACGCTTGAGAGAAGTGAGCCCCGCGTGGGTGGTTGCGAGGATGCATCGAGAATGAGTTTTGCTACTGGAATTGTTGCTCGTGCAAATTTTCTGTATCCATCAACAGAATCTGGATGACTATGGGCGATGGATTCCACGGTTTGCTCAACGTCGTGCCACAGCTCCCATGGTGTTTGACTTGTCCAATCAAGATTCACTTGTGGAGGTTCCACGTTCATGTACGACAGGCCGTAGCGAGCAAGATTCAGCTCGTCTGCAACGGGAGTTGTGCGAAACGTGAGATGGTCGCAATTGCAGATGTTGACTCGAGCGCCAGCGAAGTGATCACTCGCCGCTGTGCCTCCCACCTCGGAGCGAGCCTCAATGAGAAGAGTGGAGAGTCCTTCTCGCGCTAGGTATGCGGCCGTGACAAGACCGTTGTGGCCAGCACCAATGACGATGGCGTCAAAGTCGCTTGATGGTGGTTTCGTCATTTGTTCATTCTTTCACTGAGATAGGTTGAGTACATGGTTTCATCTCGACATTTGGCGAACTTGCGTGCACCTGAACTTCCCGGTGCTCTCACGAAAGACTCCGTCATTGTTCTTCCCCTTGGTGCCATTGAGCAACACGGACCACATCTTCCGCTGAACACCGACTTTGTGGTTGCCGATGAAGTGTCGAAGGCCGCAGTGGAGAAAGTGGGGGAGGAAACCAATGCATGGCTCTTGCCCACCCTTCCTTTCACCAAGTCCAACGAGCATGCATGGTCGGCGGGAACAATGTGGTTATCGGCAACAACTTTGATGGCCGTGCTCGACGACATTGCCCGAAGTGTGGCATCGACGCCCGCTCGAAAGCTCTTGTTCATCAATGGCCACGGCGGAAACAGTGCTCTTACGGCGATGATGAATCGTGAGATTCGTTTGAAATGGGGATTGCAAACATTCCTTGCCCATCCCCACATGCCAGCCGACCAAGGTGGAAGTTCGGCTGAATCGGAACTTGGAATGGGAGTGCATGGCGGCATGGATGAAACCTCTGTCATGTTGCACCTACGTCCCGAACTTGTTGACATGACGGTCGCTGTTCGTCGTGTGCCAGAAAAACTGGCGAAGAACGAGCATGTTCGTTTTGGTGGGAAAGTTGCATTTGGTTGGCTGTCAAATGATTTCTTCCCCGAGGGCCACATTGGTGATCCAACGGGAGCAAATGCAGAAATCGGTTCACGCATGTTTGACTCCGCAGTGACGTCCCTTTCTGGGGCTCTTCGAGAAATCAGCACTTTCGATTTCGGTCGGTAGAACGAAAAGGGGAGGAACCTTTCGGCTCCTCCCCAGTCCGTCACTTTCGTGAGAAAGTTTTTAGCCCAGCTTGATTGATGGGTCGATGTACTTGTTGGTGACAACGTCATCTGCAACAAGGCCATCTTTTACCTTTGAACCGGTTGATGTGAATACTGGTCCTGCAACCTCGATGAACTTGGTAACACGATCGATGTCGAATGAACCAAGTGTTCCGTCGGGGCTGTTTGCAATCAGGTTGTCTGCTTGCATCTGGTCAACAGCTGCTGCTGCCTGACCGGCGTCGTATACCCAACCGTTGTTGTACTGCGTTACCGCGTCAAGAACGATTGCATTTGCGCGCTCTGGAGATGCGAGGTAGCTCACCATTGCCTTTTGAATAACTGGTACAAGTTCCTTCAAGCAGGAGTCGTACTTCTCGATGGTTGCGGGAATGCCGCCAAGTGACTGTGCGTATGCCGTCCAGCCTGCATCGTGGATGTACTGGTAACCAACTGGCTTCATCCAGTCCTTCAGAACCTTCTCGTAGAAGTATGGCTCTGCAGTACCGAATCCCTGTTGTGCGTCTTTTCCGCCAGCGGCAAGGAACGATGCAGGAGCACCGTCATATGTGCCATCTGTCTGTGCCTTGTCGAGAATGCCGGTTGCTGTGAAGTACTCCATGTACGCAGCGCCATTGAAGTAGCGAACTTTCACACCCTTTTCCTTCAGGTCGCCAATTGCCTTGACGTCTGGGTAGGTCTCGGGGTCCCACATGATGATCTGTGGGTTGATGTTGAAAGGTGCAACAACGGCAATAGTGGGCAATTCGCCACCGGATTGCGATACCGACTCGTCAGTGCTGGTGAAGCCCAAGAGAATCTCAGGATCCTTGTACAACTCTGATGTGACTTGGCTGTATCCGATTGCAGGACCGCCTGCGCGAACTTGAACCTTCACGCCAGTGCTCTTGCCTTCCGACACGAGGTCACCGGTAACGCGGAACTTTTCGGTATCGATGGTGTAGCCATCGCCGATCAGTTCGTACAGGTTTCCGTGTTCTGCTTCTGGGTTCCAGTCTGTTTGCAGAATGACGGTTTCTGGGCAACCAGCGGCTGCCAAGTCGACGCCTTCAGCTGCAGCTGGAGTTGTGGTGTCGGACGACGAATCGCTACCACCGCACGCAGCAAGCGTGAGTGATGCCGCGATTGCGACTCCGAGTAGTGGTCTCATCTTCATAGGTGGTTGTTCTCCTGGTTGTGTGGTTGTGGGTCACTGACCCCTAGTGGTGATGTGCCATTTTCCAATGGCTGCGCGCGACAACCATCCGAAAAAGAGGAACACCACCAGACCTAAAACGCTCGCCATGATGATCGCCGTGATTAACTCGGCGCCCCACAGGCGGTTGCGGTACACGTCAATTTGCGCGCCGATTCCAACGACGCCGCCTTGACGGAAATAGAAGTCGCCAACGACTGCGCCGATTACGGCGAGTCCGGCAGAAATGCGAAGACCAACAAATATGTTCGGCAAAGCAGCGGGGAACTGCAACTTAATGAGACGAGTCCAGCGCGATGCACCTTGCAGTGTGAACAGTTCATGTTGACTCTTCTCCGCTGACAACAAACCGAACAACGTGTTGCTCACGATGGGGAACACGGCGATAAGAACAACGACAAGTACGCGCTGCTTTTGCGCACCATCTATGAGTGCCCTAATGAGCGGGGTTAACGCCAGCACGGGAGCGCTTTGAACAGCCACCAAGTACGGCCATGTTGCTCGTTCGAGCCAGCGGCTCATGCTCATGATGACAGCAAGAGCCATGCCCACCACAATGGTGATGACGAGACCCATGATGGCAACCTTTGCGGAATCCCACAGTGACATCAAGATGGGTTGAAAGCCGCGACTTTCGCCGGTGCGCCACACCAAGAAGCCTTCATTAATCACTTCATGGGGAGTGGGCAAAAGGAATCGCTTATGCGGCGGAAGAATGACCCCAGACAGCAGATACCACGAACCGATGAAAAGTGCGAAGACAATTGCGGGGCCAGAATAGTCCGCGATGCTGAATCGTTGTTTCTGATCGGGAATTACTTCGTCGACGATGGAGTGTTGCGTATCGATGGAACTCATTGGTGTGCTCCTCGAAGCGCGTGGGAGATTTCTCCACACATTTCGGCGAACGCTGGCTCGTAACGCAAATCGTGATTGCGTGGATATTCAAACGGAATGTCGAAGGACGCAACGATGCGACCGGGGCGAGCGGACATAACCAGAACCTTGGTGGACATGTACACGGCTTCGGTAATGGAGTGTGTAATGAACATTCCAGCAAAGCCTTCGCGTTGGAACAACTGAAGTACTTCGTCGTTCAGTCGCTCACGAGTGATTTCGTCTAATGCGCCGAATGGTTCATCGAAGAGGAAGACTTTTGGCTTCATCACCAAAGAGCGAGCAAGCGAAGCGCGCATACGCATTCCGCCGGACAGTTGACGTGGGTATTTGTCTTCGAAACCGCGAAGGCCTACAAGGTCGATTGCCTCGGCTGCCTTCTCTTTGCGATCGGTCTTGCTGAGCCCGTGAAGTTCAGCGATGAGTTCCACATTCTTTTGCACCGTGCGCCAGGGCATGAGGGTGGCATCTTGGAAGACGTATCCGATGCTGTCTCTGTCGACACTGCATGTTCCGCCGGTGTTTGATTCCAGATTAGAAGCAATGCGAAGCAAGGTGGATTTTCCGCAGCCAGAGGGGCCAACAACGGTGACAAACTCTCCGGCGTTGACGGACAGAGACACATTGTCTAATGCTCTGGTTCCGTCGGGGAAAGTCATTGACACGCTCGAAAAGTCGAGCAAGGTCTGACCTGAGTTATTGCTCATGTTTGCGCCTGTCTGCATCTCAAACATTGCCGTACTCCGCACAGCAGTCACCATAAATGATGAACGCGACTTGCGTGTCACGGAAATGTTTACTTTATGTTTCTCTTTGGTTCGGTAATCACGACGCCGCCATATACGACTGTTCTGTCGGGGGGCCCCATCGCGATTGCCTCTCGTAGATTAGTCGCACGAATCCCTATGAAATTGCCTGCTTCGCCGACGCGAAGCGACGATGGGGTGCCGTGAACAGCGAGGTGCGAATGGGTGGTGATCATCTCGAAAGATTGGTCAGGGGTCTCGTGCGCAGCAACCATCATGAGATTGGCAATCTCTAACGGGTCCGCACGGCCAACGAGATTGAACGGGTCTTGGAGGTTGTCCGCGCCAGCGGCCACAACAACGCCTGCCTGCCGCAATAACTGGCTGGGTGTAATGCCTCGTGGTGCAAGGCTGTGGATATCTCTAGCCTGCAAGAACAGATTTGTTTGCGGAAGTGCCACCACAGTGATTCCAGCGGCGGCAACTTTGTCGGCGATTCGTCGTATGTCATCAAGAGTTCGTGTCGATAGTGAAACGCAATGGCTAGCGGTGACCTGGTGTGAGATACCCCGTTCAATCATGAGGTCGGCTAGGTGTTCTAGATCGCTTGAGTCGGTGCGCAAATTCTCATCTGCATGTAGGTCAAGCGGTAGACCCGATTCAAGCGCAAGCGTGAGGAGTACATCGACGGCTTCTTTGGGGTTCGGGTCGAGGTGCGGACAGCCACCCACTACATGAACTCCACACGCAATGGCTTCACGCGCCAGCGAAAGGCGGGACGGTGCCTCGGGCCCAGTAACAGGCCATTCAAGCAACATGGCTACTTGAACATCGATGAAGTCTTTGCAGCGATTGCGGGCTTCAAGAAGAGCGGTAACCGACGTAAGGCCACCAGCCACCGTGGTATCGGCATGCGTGCGAACCGACGTCACGCCATTGCGAGACATGAGTTGAGCGGCTCGCGTAGCTCGCTCCACGGTGTCATCGAACGTAATGGTGTGTCGGATTGCTTCAAGACCTCGGATTGCTCCCATGAGATCGCCGTCTGGATTGTCTACTCGGTCGGCAAGGAATGCCTTATCGAGATGGGAGTGTGGTTCGACAAAAGAGGGAAGTACGAGTAGTCCTGCTAGCGACTCTTCAACTTCATAGGTGTTGTTGTGCCGGTCTTGCGCAGGTGTAATGGCAGCGATGCGACCATGTTCATCGCACAAGATGTCGACAAGTTCACCTTCGAGACGACCGTCAGTGAACAGCGTCCGCCGAGGCATGTTTAGATGAGTGGCTGAAGGTTCGGAAGTGGACGACGTTCCATGGTCTCGCCGAGACGAGGCATGACTTCTTCTGCGACCAAATGCATTTGTTCGTTCATTTCCTCGCGTGAAATTCCAGGAAAGTCAAAGAAGATGCACAAGTGCTTGAGGTCGAGCAACTCTTTCCAAAAACCCACAGTGTCAACAACATCGTCTACTGAACCAATCGCCATGATCTTCTGTGCATTTGAATCTTCAACGGTGGGACAGAAGTCGAATGGAACTTTTGAGCCATCTGCATTGCGGTAACTGGAGAAGCGTCCGTAAGGAGACAAGAAGCGACAGAACTCGTCGTGACCAGGCGCTCCGCGACGCATTGCGGCTTCGCGAGTTTTGCCGACATGAATATTCAATACAAGGGCACGGTCTTCGCCGGGTGCAACTGGATCACCCATTTCTTCTCGAATGGCCGCGAAACGGTCCCACTTGTCTTTCTGGCTATCTGCGTTCTGTAGCCAGTACACGGCCTTGTGGCCGGCACGCGGGACATATTCAATGGTCTCGGGAGATGTCACCGGCTGATACACATCGACAGGGCGCAGTGGACGCGGAATGAGGGTGAGATCATCGACGTACTTACCACGATCAGGAATCTCGTCTGGCGGGAAAACAAACTGCTTACCGCGGTAACTGAAGCGTTCGTTGGTCCATGCAGCCTTAATGACTTCCATTGATTCTTCGAATGTTTCACGGTTGATTCGGTCATGCTCTGCAGACATTGCATTGTCGCCACTGGCAACAACAGTTCCTAGGCTCCAGGCTTCACGTGGAACTGTTCCGCGTCCAACGCCGAACTCCATGCGGCCGCCCGTAATGATGTCGGCAAGTGCGAAATCTTCTGCCAAACGAAGTGGATGCCACTGCGGAACCACATTGAACATCTGACCAAGACGCAGGTTCTTCGTGAGCATGGCAAGGTGTTGGCCAAACATGATGAGGTTGGGGAGTACCTCGTAGCCCTCAAATTGAAAGTGGTGTTCGGTTAACCACATGGTGTCGTAGCCAAGTGCATCGGCGGTGCGTGACCACTCAACAAGGTTCTTGTAACACTCAATTACTGCGTCGTTGCCGTAGCGACGGTCTGTTGGGTTAATGCGGGGATCTCCAGCATCTGGCATGGGGACGGTGCAGAAAAAATTGGTGTCGACGCGCATGACACGAAGGTACTCCACATTCGGTGGTCTCGTTCACTCCGAATGGTGAACAAGTTGTAAAGGATGTGTTGCGGGTCTCTAGTTACCAGTGCCCGCGTGCTTGAAAAACATCACGTAAAGCGCGCGTGTCATCGCTCATGACGCCATCCACACCCAGGTCGAGGAGGCGAGCAATTTCTAGAGGGTCGTCCACGGTCCACACGTGTACTTGGATGCCCATGGAATGAGCAACGTCGACGAGTCGTTGAGTAGTCACCGGAATCGGACCTTGCTTCACTGGTACTTGCGCGGCAAGCGCGTGGCGTGACGGGTGAAGCGGGACCCGAGTTGAACTTCGGGCCACTAGTTTCGCTACTTCTTTCGGGCCCATCGATGTGCAGACGGCATCGCCAAACTCGTCTCGGATACGAGCGAGTCGGGCATCGCTAAAGCTTCCGATGCAGACACGATCGAGAATATTGCGCGTGCGAAGAGTATGTATGAGCGGCTCAAGGGCGGAGTCTGCCTTGCAGTCAATATTGATACGAATCTCGGGCCATTCATCAAGCAGGTCGTCCAGCAACGGTATGGGGTCGGTTCCATCAATGCGTGCCGATTTCAATTCAGCGAGCGTGCTTCCTTCAATGGTTCTGTCTTCACCGCATGTTCGCTTCAGGTCATTGTCGTGAAACGCAACGAGAACTCCGTCCGAAGTGGCATGAACATCTGTTTCGATGTATCGGTATCCAAGGTCCACCGCATGGGCGAAAGAACGCAAGGTGTTCTCTGGGGCCGCCGATGTTCCGCCACGATGCGCAAATGCAATGGGCGAGGTGTTGTCTAGATATGGATGACGAGACGCCATTAGATGGAGCGCCCTGCTGCTTTCCAGTACTCGTCTTTCAGCAAGCGCTTGTACAACTTGCCCGTTGGGTGGCGAGGAAGTTCCGGGCGGAAGTCAATGCTGCGTGGACACTTCACATCGGCAATCTGGCTTCGACAGTACGCAATGAGTTCTTTCTCGAGTGCGGCTGCTTCTTCCGGGGTTGCTGGCATGGTGACGGGTTGAACAACACCCTTCACTTCTTCGCCAAAGTCATCATTGGGTACACCAAAGACTGCGACGTCTACGACGGCGGGGTGATTGACCAACACATTCTCGGATTCCTGTGGATAGATGTTGACTCCGCCCGAGATGATCATGAACGCTTTACGGTCGGTGAGGTACAAGAAGTTGTCGGCATCTAAGTATCCGACATCTCCCAGCGTTGACCATCCGCGTCCTTTCGGGTCACGCGACGACTTCGTCTTTTCTGGATCATTGTGATACTCGAACTGAGCTGTTCCTTCAAAGAACACAGTTCCGGATTCGCCCTGGGGCAACTCGTTTCCTTCATCGTCGCAAATATGTACGACACCCTGGATGGCGGTACCCACACTTCCGGGATGCGCTAACCACATTTCGCTGTTGCAATACACAAAGCCATTTCCTTCGGTACCTGCGTAGTACTCATGAATGATGGGTCCCCACCAATTAATCATTGCCTTCTTTGTCTCGGCCGGACACGGCGCTGCAGCATGAATTGCTACTTCAAGGGACGACATGTCGTACTTGGCACGCACTGATGGATCAAGTTTCAGCATGCGAATAAACATGGTGGGAACAAGTTGAGTGTGTGTCGCTTTGTACTTGTCCGCGAACGCGATGTAGTTCTCGGCATCGAAGTTCTCCATGATGACGGTTGTTCCGCCTTTGACGTGAACCGAGATGTTGAATCGAAGTGGTGCAGCGTGATACAGGGGCGCAGGGGAGAGATACACCATTCCGTCGCGGAACTTGAACAGCATGTCGGTGACGGCAACACCAAGACCAGCCGCTGTTCCGAGCGGTGTGCTTGGAAATGCGCGCGACACACCCTTGGGCATTCCTGTTGTGCCACTCGAATACAACATGTCGGTTCCATCGATCATGTTCTCGAGCGGTGTTGTGGATGCCGAGTCCACTACAGATTCGTACGAGTCGTATCCGTTAACGGTGCCACTCAGCATGAGACGCAACCCAACATTGGGAATGCCGTCGGCAATCTCTAGTGCTTGGTCGGCCTTGTACTTCGAGGTGATGTACGCCTTGGCCGCGCAGTCGTTAATGATGTAGGTGAGTTCTGCGCTGGTGAGACGGCTAGAGCACGCGGTGTACACGAGGCCGGCGTAATGACAACCCCAAATGACTTCCATGTACCGCGGATGGTTCTCCATGCAGAGCGCAATGTGGTCACCGGGCTGGAGGCCCGCATCTCGCAAAACGTTCGAGAGACGCACCGCGCCCTCGTGAAGCTGGGCATAAGTGATGACTTCACCAGTCTCGGCAAGGATGATTGCTGGACGGTTGGGATGTGTTGCTGCATGAACGCCTGGGTACATGGTCTACAAACTAGTGAATGACGCAGGTCACAACGGTTTCGGGCTGCGGACGGCTCGCAGATTCCCCGGCAAGCCCCCTATTATTCGACTCAACAACTCACCAAGGGGAATCACATGAGTGTCGCAACATCGGCTGTAGATGAAGCACGAGTTCTCGAACTCGCCAACGAACTGCTGGCGGAGTTCCCGCCAAACAAAGTCTCGGCTCAAGAATTTCTTGGTGCACAGTTCGACAAGGGCCTTGCGTGGGTTCATTTCCCCGTTGGTCACGGCGGACTGGGTGCAAATGCAAAGTTGCAAAAGGTTGTGAACGAAGCGGTGTACGCAGCAGGGGCACCAAACCCAATGATGCGTAACCCCATTGGTCATGGTATGTGCGGACCAACAGTGGTGGAGTGGGGTAGCGACGAACAGAAGAAGCGCTACCTTCGTCCGTTGTTCACCGGCGAAGAAGTGTGGTGTCAGTTGTTCTCCGAGCCAGGTTCAGGCTCTGACTTTGCTGGTCTTTCTGCCAAGGGTGTGAAAGACGGTGATGAGTGGATCTGTAACGGACAGAAGGTGTGGACCACATTGGCGCACTTGTCACGTTGGGGCCTTTTGGTCGTGCGTACCGATTCAGACGCGGTGAAGCACGCAGGCCTCACCGCTTTCGTGGTTGACATGCAAGCACCAGGTGTTGAAGTGCGCCCACTTCGTCAAATGACAGGTGAAGCTGAGTTCAACGAGGTGTACTTCACCGACGTTCGCATCTCCGAAAAGGAAATGCTTGGAAACCCAGGCGATGGTTGGCGAGTCAGCCTCACAACATTGATGAACGAGCGCGTTTCCATCGGTGGGTCAATTCCGCAGAAGGGTTCCGGTTCAATCTCGCACGCGGTGAAAACATGGAAGTCGTTGCCTGAAGATAAGAAAGACCCTGCATCTCAAGACGAGCTCATGAAGTTGTGGATTCGTGCAGAAGTGCACCGTCTCACCAACATTCGTGCAAATGCTCAGCGTCGTATGGGTGCCCCCGGCCCCGAAGGCTCTATTGGCAAGATGGAAAGCGCAAACCTGAACAAGGCTGTTTACGAGTTCACCATTGGGCTCATGGGTGCAGACGGAATGCTGTATGGCTCCTATGAAATGGTTCGCCCAGAAACAGCAATGAGCTTCGAGGGAATTCAAAAGGCGTTCTTGCGCTCACGTGCGAACTCAATTGAAGGCGGAACCACTGAGGTGATGAAGAATATCTTGGGTGAGCGAATCTTGGGTCTGCCAGGAGACGTTCGTGTTGACCGCGAAGTGGCATGGAGCAAAGTGCCCCGCAACTAATGCGGGGGCATTAGCCCACGTGTGCCATTAAGACGCCTGCGAAAGCGGCGAGTAGAGATGTGAGCAGACTTGCTGCTCCGCCAATTCCTTTTGCTGCCTTGCTGGTGCCATTGGAATGAATCAATGTTGCAATTACAGCTGTTCCAACGAACAGCATCTTGAGTCCGAATGTCACCATGTACTCAGATGATTCTGTGGACATGTCGGTGCTAGCGAGTCCCCACATTCCGGTGAACACAACAACAATGAACGCTGGCCACGCAATGCGGGCAAAACCCTGTGCAACGGTCTTCATTGCTTGGGGTGCAACCGTTCGCAGTGAGGGCACGATTCCGGCCAGCACTATTTGACCGCCGATCCACACTGCAACGCCCAAGAGGTGCAGAAAGACGCGAATGGAATCAAGTGTGGGAGAAATCATGCTTCAGAGAGTGCCTCAAGCACGGTGCTTGCTGCAAGTGCGCGATCATCCATGGCAGGTGTGGCCAATACGGCGGCACCGCTCATGGCGGTGATGGCAAGGTCAATTGCTGCCTGTAAGTCACGAATGTTGCGGGGAGGTGGGAAGTATTCGTCCTCGTCGGTGACAAACACTTCTTCCACTCCGTTTACGGGGGCCAAGCGATTGAGGACACCCAACACGAGTTCTTCAGGTGCCGAAGCTCCGGCTGTAACGCCTACGGTTCCGAAAAGAGTGTCGGGTAATTCATCTGCTGAGTTCACGCGGTACACCTGCTGACAACCCGACTCCATTGCAAGTCGTTCAAGAGCACGAGTGTTTGAACTATTGGACGAACCAATCACGATGAATGCATCAACCCGCGGAGCAATGGACGTCAGAGCACTCTGTCTGTTGGTTGTAGCGAAACATAAGTCGCTTCGGCCAGGTGTCCACACATTCGGAAAACGTGACTTCACTTGAACTGCAACTTCGTTCCATTCGCGGTGCGACAGTGTGGTCTGAGCAAGCATGGCAACAGGCTGCTCAAATTCGGGAAGAGCATTCACTTCTTCTACTGATTCGACGCGGGTAATGGCATGTGGCGCAACAGCCATTGTGCCTACAGCTTCTTCGTGACCCTCGTGCCCCACATACACAATGTGGAAGCCCTTACCGGCGCGAGTCTTCACTTCGTGATGAACCTTGGTGACCAGCGGACATACAGCGTCCACCACATAGCTGCCACGTGATCGCGCTGCGGCAACTACCTCTGGTGCTGAACCGTGGGCCGACAGCATGATGGGTGATCCTTCAGGCACTTCGTCAATGGAGTCGACAAACACCACGCCCTTTTCAATGAATCGGTCAACAACAATCTTGTTGTGCACAATTTCGTGGTAGCAGTACACGGGTTCGTCAAAGCTGCGAACCATCCAGGCCAATGCCTTGATAGCCATCTCTACGCCGGCACAGAATCCCCGCGGAGACGCAAGCAACACTTTGTCAACAGCCATAGAGCAACTTCAGACTAGCGAGAAGCCACGAAGGTAGCCTGTGACAGGTGAGTGCGGTCATTGACTCTCTACCCGAGATTTCAGCAGTAGAGCCATCGTCGGCTGCCTCTCGTGCCGGATTGCTTCCTGGCGATCGCATTGTGTTGGTCAACGGAGTCTCCCCGCGAGACATTCTGGAATGGCATCGTCTCGTTGAATCCGATGTGGTCGACTTGCAGGTGGCACGGGGACGTGAGTCGCTAGACCTTGTGGTGGAGCGACTGCCGGGTGAACCATTTGGGGCAAGTGTGTCTAGCGCGGTGTTCGACCGAATTCATACATGTGACAACCACTGTGAGTTTTGCTTCATCTATCAGCTGCCAAAGGGCATGCGACAAAGCCTGTATCTGAAAGATGACGATTACAGACTTAGTTTCCTGTTCGGAAACTTCACCACTCTTACGCGGTTCACTGAGGCCGATTTAGAACGAGTTCTCGATGAGCGACTGTCGCCGTTGTATGTGAGCATTCACGCGGTTGATCCACATGTTCGCTCAGAGATGCTGCGGAACAATCGAGGTGGTTTCAGTCTTCGTTGGTTACGTTTGATGTTGGACAATGGCATTAATGCCCGCGCGCAAATTGTTCTGTGTCCAGGTGTGAATGATGGCGACATTCTCGATTCCACTTTGTGCGGGTTGTTGGAGCAGTTTCCTGAGTTGGAATCCATCGCCATAGTGCCCCTTGGTTTGTCCCGCTATAACCCAGAATCTCGCATGCGTGTACACACGCCTGAGGAAGCGGCGCACACCATTTCAATTGTTGAAACTTGGCAAGAACGTTTTCGAAATGTTCTCGGTGTTCAACCAATTCACTTGGCCGATGAGTTTTACATGGTGGCTCATCAGGAGGTTCCACCCGCATCTCACTACGGCGAATACCCCATGTTGGAAGACGGCGTGGGATTAGTTCGTTCGTTTACGGAGGCATTCAGCGGAATTGGCCCCGATGTTGTGGGGAGGGCTGACGGTTTTTTCGCAGCGGTAGATGCTCCGAACCCCACCGTCTATACGAAACCAGCGAACCCTGCGGCTGAAACGTCGTTGCGGCCAATGTCAAGCGTCGGCGTGTCCCTGCGGCCTCGGGCCAAGCGCAGCACGAAACCACCCGCCGTGGTCTCTGGCTCGTATGGGGCATCAATGTTTCGCACCATTCTTCCGGCACAAGGTTTTGGCCATGTTCCTGTTGTGGAGGTGCAAAATGAGCACTTTGGGGGAAACACCGCCGTGGCCGGTTTATTGACCTATTCCGACATAGTCCGCACGTTGCGGGAATTTGGCGGCGAGAATGTCTATCTGCTTCCAGATGTATGTCTCAACGAGGGTGTGTTCCTCGATGGGGCAACAGTGGACGATTTGTCGAAGGAATTCGATGTGGAGGTCATCGCTACGAGCGGTGCCGCTCTGCGTGATCGTCTGATGGTGGCACAGAA